>NZ_JBSGSG010000080.1:0-44751 GCF_053606765.1 Streptomyces sp. NPDC055189 | reverse complement strand
GCGCACAGGGCCTGTGTGTACGCACAGGGCCTTCCTGGGGCCACAGCAGCACCAGGAGCCCCGTAAGTCCCGGGACATGCCAGAGGGCCCGCAGCGACACGCTGCGGGCCCTCTGAGCGGCTTGTGAGGCCGTGCGCCTCGTCGGCCTTACGCCTCGTCGCGGCGCAGACTCGGCTTCAGATCCTTGAAGCGGCCGAGCAGGCCGTTCACGAAGGACGGCGAATCGTCCGTGGAGAACTCCTTGGCCAGCTGCACGCACTCATCGAGCACCACGGCGTCGGGCGTCTCGTCGACCCAGATCAACTCGTAGGCACCGAGCCGCAGGATGTTGCGGTCGACGACCGGCATCCTGTCCAGGGTCCACCCGACCGCGTACTGCGAGATCAGCTCGTCGATGTGGCGCGCATGGTCCGCGTACCCCTCGACCAGCTCCATCGTGAACTCGCTGACCGGCGGCTGTCGGGTGTCGGACCGCGAGTGACGCACCCAGTCCGCGAGGACCGTCACCACATCGGCACCACGCTGGTCGGCCTCGAAGAGGATCTGGAAGGCGCGCTTGCGGGCCGTATTACGAGCAGCCACGGTTAGCTGTTCACCCGGCCGAGGTAGCCGCTGTCACGGGTGTCGACCTTGATCTTCTCGCCCGTGGTGATGAAGAGCGGGACCTGGATCTGGTGGCCGGTCTCCAGCGTCGCGGGCTTGGTGCCACCGGTGGAGCGGTCGCCCTGGACACCGGGCTCGGTCTCCTGGATGACGAGCTCGACGGCCGCGGGCAGCTCGACGAAGAGGACTTCGCCCTCGTGCTGCGCGACGGAGGCCGTGAAGCCCTCGATCAGGAAGTTGGCGGCGTCGCCGACGGACTTGCGGTCGACGTGCAGCTGGTCGTACGTCTCCATGTCCATGAAGACGAAGTAGTCGCCGTCCATGTAGGAGAACTGCATGTCGCGCTTGTCGATCGTCGCCGTGTCGACCTTGACGCCGGCGTTGAAGGTCTTGTCGACGACCTTGCCCGACATCACGTTCTTGAGCTTGGTGCGCACAAAGGCAGGGCCCTTGCCGGGCTTGACGTGCTGGAACTCGACGACGGACCAGAGCTGGCCCCCGTCGAGCTTGAGCACCAGGCCGTTCTTGAGGTCGTTCGTGGAAGCCACGGTTGCGGAATCTCCTGGACTGACGTGGACGACCCCGGCGCACGCGCATAGCTCGGAGAGCTAGAGCGCGAGCAGCTCCTTGGTCGTGATGGTGAGTAGCTCGGGTCCGCCGTCCGCCTCGGGGCGCACGACGAGCGTGTCATCGATCCGGACACCACCCCGTCCCGGGATGTGAACCCCCGGTTCGACGGTGACCGGCACGCAAGCGTCCAGTTTACCCATGGCCGCGGGCGCCAACTGCGGGTCCTCGTCGATTTCGAGCCCCACCCCGTGTCCCATCAGCGGAGCGAGACCGTCCGCATACCCTGCGGAGTCCAGTACATGCCGTGCCGCGCGGTCGATGTCACGGTAGGCGGCGCCCGGTGTCAGAGCCTCCCTGCCCGCCCGCTGAGCGGCGAAGACGAGGTCGTACAGCTCGATCTGCCAGTCCGCGGGAGACGTACCGATGACGAACGTACGCCCGATCTCGCAACGGTAACCGCGATAGCTGGCGCCCAGGCAGACGGAGAGGAAATCTCCTTCCTCCACCCTCCGGTCCGAGGGCCGGTGTGCGCCGCGGCCGGAGTTGGGCCCGGTGGCGACGGAGGTCGGGAAGGCGGGCCCGTCGGCGCCGTGGTCGACGAGGCGCCGCTCCAGTTCCAGTGCGAGATGGCGTTCCGTCCGCCCCACGAGAATGGATTCGAGCAGCTCGCCGAGTGCCTGGTCCGCGATCTCGGAGCCGATCCGCAGGCAGGAGATCTCCTCCTCGTCCTTGACGAGCCGCAGTTGTTCGACCGCTCCCCCCAGGTCCGCGAGCCGAAGGCGCGGCGCGACGGAGCCAAGGGCGCGATGCCGGGCGACGGTGAGGTCGTGCTCCTCGACGGCCAGCGAATCGGCGCCCTGCGCGGCGGCGAGATCGGCCCCCGCGACGGCGGGATCCCCGCCGGACGCGTCGAGCAGTTGCACCCGAAGACCGTCGTCGGGCCGCTCCTCGCCCTGGTCGTCGCCGGGCGGTCTGCCGCACAGCAGCAGATCCTCGGTCCTGCCCAGCAGGAGCACGGAGCCGAGCGGCGCCGCTCCCGCGAGATACCGCACGTTGGCGGGACGGGACACCAGCGCCGACGCGCTGCCGCCCGCGGCACAACGTTCCCTCAACCGCTCACGGCGGGCCACGTACACCTCTGACATGCGACGAGCCTATGAGCGCCGGCGCGGGTCGGCCGGTTCAGCGCGTCCGACCGGGGGCTACCACTGCGGCGGGCTCGCGATGGAGCGGGCAAGCACGTCGTCGAGGACCTGGGCCGTGGCGGGCACGTCCAGCTGGGAGTTGTCGATGATGGGCAGGCCCGAGCCGTACCAGCCGGCCATGCGGCCGTGGATGCGGGCCACTTCCTCGTCCGTGAGGCGGCGGTTGCCGCTGCGCTCGGCATTGCGCTCCAGGACGATCTCCAGGCCGGGCAGCAGGACCACCGGAAGCAGCCCGGGGCCCACGTGCCGCTTCCAGCCGCCGAGGCCTACGACCGGGCGGTCGGGGAAGACCGCGTCGTCGAGGATGCACGAGATGCCGTTGGCCAGGAAGTTCCGTGCGGCGAAACCGCAGGTGCGGCGGGCCAGGCGGTACTGCGCCTCGGAGTGGTCGTTCCACCCCGACTGGGGGTCCGCGAAGCCCGAGCGCACCCATTCCCGTACGTCGTCGAGGCTGATGTGGGCGGTGGGCACCCTGCGGTGCTCCGCCCAGTACTTGGCGACGCTCGTCTTGCCCGCGCCCGCGGGGCCGATCAGGAGAACGGCCAGCGTGGTGGCGCCGGTGTCCGCCCGCGCCGTGCCGGGCGGCGGGCTCGGCATGGCGACGGGGCCGCCGGGCGGGAGCTGTATGTGGCCCGTCGTGTCCGGGGTCGGCGGCACGGGGGCGCCGGGCGCGTGGGTGTGCTGGGAGGCGGCGCCGTGCTGCGGGGCGCCCGGCGCCGGATGCTGCGGGGCCGGGGCGTGCCCGTGCGGACCCTGGGGGTGCGGATGGGTTCCCGGCCCCTGCGGATGAGGAGCCGTGCCCGGTGGATGAGGAGCGCCGGCGAAACCCGGCGCGGGAGGCGGTGGGCCGCCCGGCGCTGCACCCGGCGGCGGACCGCTCGGGTGATGTGCGGCCGGGGACCAGCCAGCGGCCGGTCCGTGCCCCGGCTGATGGGGCGGCGGCAGCGGAGACCCCACTGCGTGCTGCATCCGGTGCCACTCCGTCTCGTGCGACTGACGCTGGTCGGGCGGCGGCCGGGGCCACCCGTTACCGAACGGTACCGTCCCCGGCCGACGTTGTGTGAACGGCCGGGGAGGCCGCAGCGTGCCCGTGGCTTGTTCTGATGGGCCACTTCTCCGCTATTGGGGCGTTACTTCGCCACTTCGCCGTACGCGGCGAGCAGCACCGCCGGGTCGGGTCCCTCCAGGACGGTCGGCTTGCCGAGACCGTCGAGGACGATGAAACGCAGCAGGTCACCGCGGGACTTCTTGTCGACCTTCATGGTCTCAAGGAGCTTGGGCCACTGGTCGTAGCGGTAGCTCAGGGGCAGGCCGACGGACTCCAGGACGGTGCGGTGCCGGTCGGCGGTCGCGTCGTCGAGCCGCCCGGCCAGGCGGCCGAGTTCGGCCGCGAAGGCCATGCCCACGGAGACGGCGGCGCCGTGCCGCCACTTGTAGCGCTCGTTCTTCTCGATGGCGTGGGCGAGCGTGTGGCCGTAGTTGAGGATCTCGCGCAGCCCCGACTCCTTGAGATCGCCGGAGACGACCTCGGCCTTGACCTTGATGGAGCGCTCGATCAGCTCGGCGGTGTGCGGACCCTGCGGGCTGCGCGCCGCTTCGGGGTTCTCCTCGATCAGTTCGAGGATCACCGGGTCGGCGATGAAGCCGGCCTTGATGATCTCCGCGAGGCCCGAGACGAAGTCGTTGACCGGCAGCGAGTCGAGCGCGGCCAGGTCGCACAGCACACCGGCCGGCGGGTGGAAGGAGCCCACCAGGTTCTTGCCCTCGGCGGTGTTGATGCCGGTCTTGCCGCCGACCGCGGCGTCCACCATGCCGAGCACGGTGGTCGGCACGGCGATCCAGCGCACCCCGCGCAGCCACGTCGCGGCCACGAAACCGGCGAGATCCGTGGTGGCTCCGCCGCCGACACCGATGATGATGTCGCTGCGGGTGAAGCCGGACTGGCCAAGGGCCTTCCAGCAGTACGCGGCGACCTCGGCGGTCTTGGCCTCCTCGGCGTTCGGCACCTGGATGGCGACGACCTCGAAGCCCTGGCCCGCCAGGTCGTCGCGCAGCGCGTCGCCGGTCTCGGCGAGCGCCTCCGGGTGGATGATCGCGACGCGCTTGGTGCTCTCGCCGATCAGGCCGGGCAGCTCACCGAGGAGCTGACGCCCGACGAGGACCTCGTACGGATCGGTGCCCGCGGTGCCGCCGACCTGGATGCGGGTGGGTGTCTGCCCCGGCATCTCAGCAGTCTCCGTCATGCTTCCTTCAACTCCAGTGCGTCGAGGACCGCCTGGGCGACCTCTTCGGGGGTGCGGTCGTCGGTGGCGACGACGGCGCGGGCGACTTCGGCGTACAAGTGGCGGCGGGCGTTCATCAGTTCGCGCCACTGCTTGCGCGGGTTGACCGCGAGCAGCGGGCGCGCCTGGTTGAGGCCGGTGCGCTTGACCGCCTCCTCGACGTCCATCGACAGATAGATGACGGGGTGCGGGGCGAGGAGAGCACGGGTCGACTCGTCGAGGATCGCGCCCCCGCCGAGGGCGAGGATCCCCGTGTGCTCGGCGAGCGCCGTACGCACGGCCTCCCGTTCGAGCTCGCGGAAGTGCGGCTCGCCCTCGTCCACGAAGATCTCCGCGATCTCCCGGCCCTGCGCGAGCACGATGTCGGCGTCGGTGTCCCGGAAGGCGGTGCCGAGGCGCTCGGCGACCAGTTCGCCCACCGTCGACTTGCCCACGCCCATCGGCCCGACCAGGACGATCTGCGGGCCGGTCACCGGATCTGGAGGTTGTCGAGGTACGAGGTCACGTTGCGGCGGGTCTCGGGCACGCTGTCGCCGCCGAACTTCTCGGCGACGGCGTCGGCCAGGGTCAGCGCGACCATCGCCTCGGCGACGATGCCGGCGGCCGGGACCGCACACACGTCCGAGCGCTGGTGGTGCGCCTTGGTGGCCTCGCCGGTGGCGACGTCGATGGTGGCGAGCGCGCGCGGGACGGTCGCGATCGGCTTCATCGCGGCGCGCACGCGCAGCAGCTCACCGGTGGTCAGACCGCCCTCGGTGCCGCCGGAGCGGCCCGACGTGCGGCGGATGCCGTCGTCGGTGGAGACGATCTCGTCGTGCGCCTTGGAGCCCGGCACCCGAGCGAGGTCGAAGCCGTCGCCGACCTCGACGCCCTTGATGGCCTGGATGCCCATGAGCGCGGCGGCGAGCCGCGCGTCGAGCCGCCGGTCCCAGTGCACGTGCGACCCGAGACCGACCGGCACGTTGTACGCGAGCACCTCGACGACGCCGCCCAGGGTGTCGCCGTCCTTGTGGGCCTGGTCGATCTCGGCGACCATCGCCTTGCTCGCGTCCGCGTCCAGGCAGCGCACCGGGTCGGCGTCCAGCTTCTCGACGTCGGCGGGGGTCGGGTAGACGCCGTAGGGCGCCTTGGCCGCGGCCAGCTCCGTGACGTGGCTGACGATCTCGATCCCGGCCGTCTCCTTCAGGTACGAGCGGGCCACCGCGCCGAGCGCGACGCGGGCCGCGGTCTCCCGGGCCGAGGCCCGCTCCAGGATCGGACGGGCCTCGTCGAAGCCGTACTTCTGCATGCCCGCGAGGTCGGCGTGGCCGGGCCGCGGACGGGTCAGCGGGGCGTTGCGGGCCGAGTCGGCGAGGATCTCGGGGTCGACCGGGTCGGCCGCCATGACCTGTTCCCACTTGGGCCACTCGGTGTTGCCCACCATGATCGCGACCGGCGAGCCCATGGTCAGGCCGTGCCGGACTCCGCCCAGGAAGGTGACCTCGTCACGCTCGAATTTCATGCGCGCACCGCGCCCATAGCCGAGGCGCCGCCGGGCCAGGTGGTCCGCCACCATCTCCGTGGTGATCGGCACGCCGGCGGGAAGACCCTCCAGCGTCGCGACAAGTGCGGGTCCGTGGGACTCGCCCGCGGTCAGCCAACGCAACCTGCTCAACGGTGCTCCTCATGCTCGCGCCTGGAACTGCGTGGCGCGACCGGGTGCGCGGCCCTGGCCCGCCACCCTGATCCTCCCACGTCGGGACGCGGGCCCCGGCCTCCGGTCCACAAAGCGGACGCCTCAGCGGGCGGCCAGCGCGTGCTCCCCGGCCTTGCGCATGGCGACGAGCGGCGCGGGCGTACGTCCGGTCATCTGCTCGACCTGCAGCACGGCCTGGTGCACAAGGAGATCGAGCCCGCTGACGACGGCCCCGCCGTACATCGACCAGCGGGCCGCGAGCGCGGTGGGCCACGGGTCGTACAGGACGTCGAAGAGGGTCGTGGGCCGCTCGGGCACGGCGGCCGAGAGCGCATCGGTGGCGCCCGCGGGCGTCGTGGCGATCACCAGCGGCGCGCTCAGCGCCTGCTCGGCGTCCGCCCAGTCCGCCGTGCGCACCTCCACGTCGAGCCGCTCGCCCCACTGCCGCATCTCGGCGGCACGGGCCTCGCTGCGTACGTACGCGACGACCTCGCCCGTGCAGATCCGCGCGAGCGCGGCAAGCGCGGACGACGCGGTGGCCCCTGCGCCGAGGATCGCCGCGGTCTCGACCTCCTCGATGCCGCGTTCGCGCAGGGCGGCGACCATGCCGGGGATGTCGGTGTTGTCGCCGACCCGGCGGCCGTCGTCCTTGAAGACGACGGTGTTGACCGCCTCGACGGAGGCGGCGGTCCCGCTGATCTCGTCGAGCAGCGGGATCACCGCGCGCTTGAGCGGCATCGTCAGCGAGAGCCCGGCCCACTCGGGACCGAGTCCCTTGAGGAAGCCGGGCAGGGCCGCCTCGTCGACGTCGAACAGGTCGTACGTCCAGTCGGCGAGGCCCAGTTCCTCGTATGCGGCGCGGTGCAGCACCGGGGAGAGGGAGTGGGCGATGGGGGAGCCGAGGACTGCGGCTCGGCGGCCGTGTTCAGTCACCATTCTTCTGCCGATCATTGAACTTGGCGACCAGCTTCTCGTGCTCGGCCAGCGTCTTGGTGAACTCGGTCTTCTTCAGGTCGATGGAGATGAAGAACATCCAGCCGCCCTTGTCGGGAGACAGTGTCGCCGCCAGCGCCTCGTCGCCCGGGTTTCCGATCGGCCCCGGCGGTAGGCCCTTGTGGAAGTAGGTGTTGTACGGGTCCGGGTCGGTCCGGATCTTCGAGATCGGGATATCGATCTCGCTCTGACCCTTGAGGTAGTTGTACGTCGAGTCGAATTCGAGCTTCTGGTTGGTCACGGTGTTGGACGTCTTGAGGCGGTTGTAGACGACAGCCGCCATCTTCTTGAAGTCGTCGTGCGTCATGCCCTCGGCCTGGACCAGGCTGGCCACCGTGAGGACCTGCAGCGGGTTCTCCAACTGCAGCTCTGCAGCCTTGGACTTGAGACCCATCTCGTCGTACTTCTGAGTGGCGTGGGCGACCATCTTCTTGAGTACGGCTTCAGGCTTCTGGCCCTTGGCAACCGCGTAGCTGGAGGGATACAAGAAGCCCTCGAGCGGGTCCTTGATGTCCTTGTTGGTGTTCGCCCAGGCAGGAAGCCCGAGCGTCTTCCATTCCTTCTTGGCGACTTTCTCGGTCGTGCCCTTGTCGAGCTCCAGCCGAGTGTCGATCTGGCTGTAGACCCACGCATTCCGCCGACCCTCGGGAATGATGAGGTTATTTCGGCTCTTCGGGCTGAGCATCAGCTCGACCGCACTCTTGGCCGACATCTCCTTCTTCAGGACATAGACGCCGTCCTGAATGGTATCGCCCTTGGAATTCTGCGCCTGCGCGGAGACAAAGGCGTCCACGCTCTTGACGACACCCGCCTCTTTCAGCTTCTGGCCGATCACATAGCCGCCGGCACCCTTCGGGATATCGACGGTCGCAATGCCAGTCCCCTCCCCCGCGTAATCCGGGGAAGAGCCGAAACGATCCTGATAGAACTGGTAGCCGAAATAGGCGACGCCGCCGAGACCACCGGCGAAGACCAGGGTCACGACCATGCACGCGCAGCCGCTCCTGCGCTTCTTGGGTTTCTTGCCGCCCCGGCCGCCCCGACGGTCCCCGCGACCGCCACGGCGGCCCGGCTCATCGTCGTCGTCCTCGTCGTCATCCGCGCCGGAGAAGAAGGCGTGCTCGCCCTGGTCCGGCCCCGGGTCCCAGTCCTGCTGCGGCTCGGGGTCGCCGCGGCGGCGGGACGGGGGCTCCGGCGGGGGGTACGCGTCGGGTGTGCCGTAGTAGTCCGGGCTCTCCGCGCCGTAGCCGCCGGACTGGTGGCCGTAGGGGTCCGCCGGATCCGCGGCGTACGCGGCCTGACCCTGCTGGCCCGCGTCCCAGCCGCCGTTGTACTGCTGCTCGGGGCCGCCGTTGTACTGCTGCTCGGGACCGCCGTTGTAGTGCTGCTCCGGACCGCCGTTGTACTGCTGCTGACCCGCGTGTCCGCCATGCTGCTCACCCGCGTGTCCGCCGTACTGCTGCTGACCGTAGGCCTGCTGCTGGCCCGTGCTCCAGTCGTCGTACTGCGCCTGCTGGGGGTGTTGCGGCTGCTGAGGGTAGTACTGCCCCTGGCCGCCGTAGGAGGACGGACCGGCGGAGGCCTGCTGTCCTCCCCATCCGCCGTCCCCGTACAACGGGTCCTCGGGATGCCACGGTTCGGAGCCTGGGCCCCGGCCATACTCAGTCATCGATCCCCTACATGCCGCGAGGCGGGGCCGCCGTCTGAGTCGTCGGGCAACCGTTCCGCCTCTTGATGCTGTGCGGCAGCTGTTCGAACACCGCCGCATCGCGCGGAACGTTACCGTATCGCGATCAGATGACCACTTCGACGCCCTCGCCCGGGGCTTTGCCTGACGCCCGTTCGGACTCCAGAGCCTGCTGGAGGATGATGACGGCCGCCGCCTGATCGATGACAGACCTGCCCTTTTTGGACTTCACGCCCGAGGCGCGCAGTCCCTGACTGGCCGTCACTGTGGTCATCCTCTCGTCCACGAGCCTCACCGAAATGGGGGCCACCAACCGGGCGAGGTCCTGGACGAACGCACGGATCTTGGCGGCCGCCGGGCCCTCGCCCCCGTTGAGGGAGCGAGGGAGACCGACGACGATCTCGATCGGTTCGTACTCGTCGACGAGCTGCTTCAACCGGCGCTGCGCGGCCGGGACATCGCGCCCCGGAACCGTCTCCACCGGCGTGGCGAGGATCCCGTCGGGGTCGCACGAGGCGACCCCGATGCGGGCGTCACCCACGTCGATGGCCAGACGCCGGCCCCTGCGCATGCCGCCCTCGGAGTCGGACATCAGGCCGTCTCTGCCACGAGGCGTTCGACGGCGGCCATGGCGTCGCCGATGGCCGCGGCGTTCTGGCCGCCGCCCTGGGCGACGTCCGGCTTGCCGCCGCCACCGCCGCCAAGGGTCTTGGCGGCCGTACGGACGAGGTCACCGGCCTTGAGACCGCGCTCGCGGGCGGCTTCGTTCGTGGCGATGACCGTCAGCGGGCGGCCGTTGGCCGTGGTGAAGAGAGCCACGACGGCCGGGCGGTCGCCGGGGATGCGGTGGCGTACGTCCAGGACCAGCTTGCGCAGGTCGTCGGCGCCCGTACCGTCCGGCACCTGGCCGGTGACGAGGGCGACGCCCCGTACGTCCTTGGCCTGGTCGACAAGTCCGGCGGCGGCCTGCAGGACCTTCTCCGCGCGGAACTTCTCGATCTCCTTCTCGGCGTCCTTCAGCTTGCCGAGCATGGCGGAGACCTTCTCGGGCAGCTCCTCGGAACGACCCTTGACCAGCTCCTGGAGCTGGGCGACGACCGTGTGCTCCTTGGCCAGGAAGTTGTACGCGTCGACGCCGACCAGGGCCTCGATACGGCGGACGCCCGAACCGATGGACGACTCGCCGAGCAGTTTCACCAGACCCAGCTGGGCGGTGTTGTGCACGTGCGTACCGCCGCACAGCTCCTTGGAGAAGTCGCCGATGGTGACCACGCGGACCCGCTCGCCGTACTTCTCGCCGAACTCGGCGATGGCGCCCTGCTTCTTGGCCTCGTCGATCGACATGACCTCGGCCTGCACGTCGAGCTCGTGCGCGAGCACTTCGTTGATCTTCTGCTCGACGTCCGTCATGACGGCCGTGGGCACGGCCGACGGGGAGCCGAAGTCGAAGCGGAAGCGGCCCGGCTGGTTCTCGGAACCGGCCTGGGCGGCCGTCGGGCCGAGCGCGTCACGCAGGGCCTGGTGCGTGAGGTGCGTGGCGGAGTGGGCGCGGGCGATGGCACGGCGGCGGTGCACGTCGATCGAGGCCCAGACCTGGTCGCCGACGGTGATCTCGCCGACCTGCACGACACCCTTGTGGACGTGCACGCCGGGGACCGGCTTCTGCACGTCACGGATCTCGACGACAGCGCCGTTGTCCAGGCGGATCCGGCCGGAGTCGGCGATCTGGCCGCCGCCCTCGGCGTAGAAGGGGGTGCGGTCGAGGACGACCTCGACCTCGTCGCCCTCGCGGGCGGCGGGCGACGAGACGCCGTCGACCAGGAGGCCCACGATCACGGCCTCGTTCTCGGTGAGGGTGTAGCCGGTGAAGTCCGTGGCTCCCGAGGCGTCGACGATCTCGCGGTAGGCGCCGAGGTTCGCGTGGCCGGTCTTCTTGGCCTGCGCGTCGGCCTTGGCCCGCTCCCGCTGCTCCTTCATCAGGCGCCGGAAGCCGTCCTCGTCCACGGCGAGGCCCTGTTCGGCGGCCATCTCCAGGGTGAGGTCGATCGGGAAGCCCCACGTGTCGTGCAGCAGGAACGCCTTGTCGCCGGAGAGGACCTTGCCGCCGGCGGCCTTGGTCTCGGTGACGGCGGTGTCGAGGATGTTCGTGCCGCCTTTGAGGGCCTTGAGGAAGGCGGCCTCTTCGGCGAGCGCGACGGTCTCGATGCGCTTCCGGTCGGTCTGAAGCTCGGGGTACTGCTCGCCCATCGACTTGATGACCGTGTCGACCAGCTCGTGCACGACCGGGCCGGTGGCGCCCATCAGACGCATGTTGCGGATGGCGCGGCGCATGATGCGGCGAAGGACGTAGCCACGGCCTTCGTTGCCGGGCGTGACGCCGTCGCCGATGAGCATCACGGACGTGCGCATGTGGTCGGCGACCACGCGCAGGGAGACGTCCGAGCCCTGCTCGGCGCCGTACCGCACGCCGGTCAGCTCGGTGGCCGTGTCCATGATCACGCGCAGGGTGTCGGTCTCGTACATGTTCTGTACGCCCTGCAGGATCATGGCGAGGCGCTCGAGTCCGAGGCCGGTGTCGATGTTCTTGCTGGGCAGCTCGCCGAGGATCTCGAAGTCCTCCTTCGAGGTGCCCTCGCCGCGCTCGTACTGCATGAAGACCAGGTTCCAGATCTCCACGTAGCGCTCGTCGTTGACGGCCGGGCCGCCCTCGACGCCGAACTCGGGGCCGCGGTCGTAGTTGATCTCGGAGCAGGGGCCACAGGGTCCGGGGACGCCCATGGACCAGTAGTTGTCCTTCTTGCCCAGGCGCTGGATGCGCTCGGCGGGGACGCCCACCTTCTCGCGCCAGATGGTCTCGGCCTCGTCGTCGTCGAGGTAGACCGTCACCCACAGGCGCTCGGGGTCGAGGCCGTAGCCGCCGTCCGCCACGGAGCTGGTGAGCAGCTCCCAGGCGTACGTGATGGCGCCTTCCTTGAAGTAGTCGCCGAAGGAGAAGTTGCCGCACATCTGGAAGAACGTGCCGTGCCGCGTGGTCTTGCCGACCTCTTCGATGTCGGGCGTACGCACGCACTTCTGCACGCTCGTGGCGCGCGAGAACTGCGGCTTGACCTCACCCAGGAAGTAGGGCTTGAAGGGCACCATGCCCGCGGGGACGAGGAGCAGAGTCGGGTCGTCCGCGATGAGCGACGCCGAAGGGACGACGGTGTGCCCGCGCTCCTCGAAGAAGCTCAGCCAGCGGCGGCGAATCTCGGCCGACTCCATCAGTGGTCCTCATTCCGGTTGTACGAGTACTTCGACTTCGAGAGGTACTTGCCCTGCGTGTTCTTGTCGGTCTTGCTGGTCTTGCCGTTCTCGATGGCCACGACCACACGGCGCTGCCCGGGGAGTTCGTGGTCGACCGGGGCTTCGAGGCCGAGGGCCTCGCCCAGTTCGGCCTCGCGCTGGGCCATGCCGTCGCGGACGTCGAGAGCGAAGTCCTTGAGCTTGTGACCCGCCTCGACCGCCTTGTTCGCGGCCTGCGCCGCGAGGCTTTCGGGGGTCAGTTGCTTGATCTTGCGGTTGACCTTGGTGGTGGCCCACACACCGGCAGCGGCGCCCGCGGTGAACCAGAACGTACGGCGGAACATCGCTGCGTCAGTCCTTCTTCCGCTTGCCCCGACGTCGCGCGGAGGGGACGGTGCGCCCCACGATCACGGTACGTCGGGCGGGTGCCGGGGGCACATTGTCTGATTCGGGTCCTGCCTTGCGGCCCAGGGCTCTGCGCACGCCGTATCCGAACGCCGCGACCTTGACGAGGGGCCCGCCGAAGGTGGAGGCCACCGTCGTGGAGAGCGCCGACGCGTTCGAGGTGACTTCCTGTACGTCGGAGGCGATGGCGTCGACCCGGTCGATCTGGGTCTGCGCCGAGCGCACCGCGGTGGAGGCGTCCGCGAGAAGCGGGACGGCCTGCTCGGTCACTTCCGCCACGAGCTTGGTGGTCGCCTTGAGCGTCTGCGCCAGCCTCACCAGCGCCACGGCCAGGAAGGAGACCAGGATCGCCCAGAAGACGGCCACCAGGATCCCGGCCACCTCTCCACCCGACACTGCGCACCGCTCCCTGAACATCGGCCCTGAACATCGAAAAGTCGTCCCCCGACCCTATCGCGCCGGGGCGAAGGCTCCGCACCGCATTACCGCGTTCGATCAAGGGAGTTACGTCAAGCGATTGTACGGACCGCTTACGCATCGGTACGCTGCGTATCTCATGCGACGCGATCAGCGCACGGGCGACCACCGGCACAGCTCCTCCGCACGGGCCCCGCGGCCCGGCAACCTCCCGCTTGAGCTCAACGCCTTCGTCGGACGCACCTCCGAAGTCGCCGCTCTCATCGCCGCGTTGGAGAACGGACGGCTGATCACGGTGACCGGCGTCGGCGGCGTCGGGAAGTCGCGTCTTGCCGTGCGGGCCGCCGCCGAATCCGCGCCGCGGGACGGCGCCTGGCTGGTGGAGCTCTCGGCGGTCCGCGACCCGGATCTGGTGGAACACGCGGTCGCCGACGCCCTGCGTCTGACGGATCACACGCACCGCACGCCGCGCAAGGTGCTCGTCGACCATCTCGCGGAGCGGGAAGTCCTCCTCGTCGTGGACGGGTTCGAGCATCTGGTGGAGGCGTGCGCCTCGCTGGTGAAGGATCTGCTGCACCGCTCCCCCGGCCTGCGCGTACTGGCGGTGGGGCGCCGGCCCCTGGACACCGGGGGCGAGCAGATCTTCCCGCTCGCGCCGCTGCCCACACCGGACGCGGCGGCGCTCTTCGCCGACCGTGCGGCGGCGGGTCTCCCCGGGTTCACCCTGGACGAGGGGAACGAGACCGACGTGGCGGAGCTGTGCCGCCGCCTGGACGGCATCCCGCTGGCCGTCGAGCTGGCGGCGGGACGGCTGCGGGCGCTCTCCCCCGCACAGCTGCTCTCCCGGCTCGACGACCGCTTCGCGCTGCTCACCGGGACCCGGCGCGATGTGCCGCCGCGGCACCAGACCCTGCGTACGGCCATCGGCTGGAGCCATGAGCTGTGCACGACGGGCGAGCGCCTGCTGTGGTCGCGGCTCTCGGTGTTCTGCGGCCCGTTCGACCTGGAGGCGGTCGAGTACATCTGCAGCGGCGAAGGACTGCGCGCCGACGACGTACTGGACGTACTGGGTGAATTGCTCGCCCAGTCCGTCGTGACCCGCGAGGAAGGGCCGACGGGCGTGCGCTACCGCATGCTCGACACGGTCCGTGCCTACGGCTCCGACTGGCTGGAGGCGACCGGCGACGCCGCGCGGATGCGGCGCCGGCACCGCGACTGGTACATGGGGCTCGCCACCTGGTGCGAGCTGGACTGGTTCTCGCCGCGCCAGGCGCGGGTCGCCGAACTCGTCGACTGCGAACTGCCCAATCTGCGGGGCGCCCTGGAGTACTGCCTGACCGAGCCGGACGAGACGCACCTGGGGCAGTACCTCGCGGGCAGCCTGTGGTTCTACTGGGTCGGCTGCGGGCGCCTCGCGGAGGGACGGCACTGGCTCGACCGGGCCCTTGAGCTGGACGGCGACCACGACGACTCCCGCCTCAAGGCGCTGTGGGTGCTCGGCTATGTCGCGGTCCTGCAGGGCGACACGGTCGCCGCGCTCGCCGCGCTGCAGGAGTGCAAGGACGAGGCGGAACGTACCGGCAGCGCCATCGCCAACGCGTACGCCGTGCACCGCATCGGCTGCCTCGCGCTCCTCACCGACGACATGGAGCGGGCCGAGACCCTGCTGCGCTCGGCCCTCGACCAGTACCACGAGATCGGCGAGCTCAACAGCAACGTCCTGATGGGCCAGGTCGAGCTGGCGATGGCCCTCGCCTTCCGCGGCGAGCTCGCCGACGCGGTCGTGCTCTGCGAGGACGTGCGCCAGGTCTGCGAGGACCACGGCGAGCGCTGGACTCTCGCGTATGCCCTCTATGTGCTCGGCTTCGCGGCCTGGACCCGCGGTGAGCCCGCGACCGCCCGTGAGCTGCTCATGCGGTGCCTCGCCCTGGACCACGCCTTCAACGATCTGCTCGGCACGGTGCTCGCGATCGAGCTGCTCGCCCTGTTCACCGCGGTGGAGGGCGACCCGGCCGAGGCCGCGGTCCTGCAGGGGGCCGCGTCCCGCATCTGGCCCTCGGTGGGGCCTCCGCTGTTCGGCTCCGGGCACTTCGGCGGGCCGCACGCGCTGTGCGAGGCGCAGGCCCGCGAACAGCTGGGCGATGCGCGCTACGAGGAGTGCCTGATCGCCGGAGCGCGGCTGACTCCGGACGCTGCGGTGTCGCGGGCCCTGCGCACGGGGCCCGGCGGCAACGCAAAAACCCGCCGCCTGCCCCTCCACGAAGGAAGGACGGGCGACGGGCTGAAGCAGGGAGAGCTACGTCCGGGTCAGCGGGCGTAGTACTCGACGACGAGCTGCTCGTCGCAGATCACGGGGATCTCCTTGCGGTTCGGGTCACGGTCCAGGCGGAAGGCCAGGGCCTTCAGGTTGACCTGGAGGTAACGCGGGATCTCGCCGTCGGGGGCGAAGCCGCCCTCACGGGAGACCTGGAACAGCGGCTTCTCGCGGCTGCGCTCGCGGACCATCACGACGTCGTCGGGACGGACGCGGAACGACGGCTTGTCGACCTTGCCTCCGTTGACCTCGATGTGGCCGTGGCTGACCATCTGACGGGCCTGGTAGATCGTGCGGGCGATGCCCGAACGCAGGATCAGGGCGTCGAGACGGCGCTCGAGCTCGATGACCAGGGCCTCGCCGGTCTTGCCTTCGGCCTTCTTGGCGCGGTCGTAGGCGCGGGCCATCTGCTTCTCGCTGATGTCGTACTGCGCGCGCAGACGCTGCTTCTCGAGCAGACGGACCTTGTAGTCCGAGTTCTGCTTGCGGCCACGACCGTGCTCGCCCGGCGGGTAGGGGCGGGCCTCGAAGTACTTGACGGCCTTCGGGGTCAGCGCGATGCCGAGGGCACGCGACTTCTTGACCTTGGGACGGGACTGGTTCGTCATGAACCAACCTCTCTGCTCAATGTGAAATCGGCTTCACCAGGGTTAGGGGAGGTCGCATCCGCAGCCCGGGAAACCCATCGGATCCGGTGGTTCTGGATCCGGCGGGCAGCCGCTCCCTGGTCTGGGCACTATGTGCAGCACGCGAGTGGCCCACCGACCGATTCCCGGAGTGCGGGATGGTGATGGGCTGCCCGCGACACCTTCGACGGTGCGCGACGCTCCTGGAGATCCCTGGACGGTGAGGTCCGGGGCTCCGGCTGGATGTCCCGTTCTGGTGGCGCCGGTACAAGACCGGACACGGGACGCAGCACTTCGGGCAAGTGTACCGGGTGACAGGGGGTGCCTCAGCCGCAGGTCTTCAGGAGGTCCTGGAGGGCCAGTTTCTCGGGGGCCGTGACCGTGAGCCGGTACTTCGCCTTGATCCCGGTCCAGCGGCGGCCGTACTCGCACCAGTATTCCTTGCGCGGGGGCTTCCATTTGTCGGGGGTCCGGCTGCTCTTCGTGTAGTTCGTCTCCTTGTCGGCGGCGAGCAGGACGTCCAGGTCGTTGGCGTACGTGAGGCGCTCTTTCGCCGTCCAGGCCCAGGCTCCGGCCCGCCAGGCCGCGCCGAGCGCGACGACGTGGTCGGTCTGGATCTGCGAGGCGCGGCGGTAGTAGTACGGCAGCTTCTTCCCGGTGTACGGGTCGTGCAGGATGCCGGAGAGCACGACGCACGGGTTGCGGTCGCCCTCACGCAGGTCTTTCAGGTCGCGTCGCAGGACGTCGTCCCTGGTGTCGCAGCCGTTGCGGCCGCCGGGGGCGTCCGTGTCGTCGGACCATCCTTCGCCGAACGCGGAGCGCTTGTACGTCTGCCAGTTCTTGCCCCATGCGACGGTGAGGCCGCTCAGCTGGTCGCGGGCCCGCGCGGCGGTGGGCGGGAAGCCCCGGCTCACGAGAGGTACGGCGGCGGGGGACGGCTTCGGCCGCTCCGTCTGCGGTGCCGTGCAGGCCGCGGCGAGGGCGGCGACGAGCGCGAGCAGGGTGGCCCCCGCGCGCGGCCCGGCTGCTGTGCCCATGGCGCCGAGCGTATGCGGGAGGGCCGGGGCCCGCCTCCGGGCTGCGGCGCTACTCGCCCTTGAGGCGCTCGCGCACTCGCTCGACCACGTCCGCGTACCTCGCCTCGGCTCCATAGCGCGTGGGTTGGTAGTAGCGCTTGGCGGCGACGGTGTCCGGTGCGTACTGCTGGGCGGCGATCGCGCCCGGCACGTCGTGCGGATACACATAGCCCTGGGCGTGGCCGAGCTTGGCCGCTCCCTTGTAGTGCCCGTCGCGCAGGTGGGGCGGGACGGGGCCGGCGAGGCCCGCGCGGACGTCGGCCTGGGCGGACTGGATGGCGATCGTCGCGGCGTTCGACTTCGGGGCCAGGGCCAGCGCGATCGTCGCGTGGCTGAGCGTGAGCGCGGCCTCCGGGAAGCCGATCATGGCGACGGCCTGGGCGGCGGCGACCGCCGTGGGCAGGGCCGTGGGGTCGGCGAGGCCGATGTCCTCGCTCGCGGAGATCATCAGGCGCCGTGCGATGAAGCGGGGGTCCTCGCCCGCTTCGATCATCCGGGCCAGATAGTGCAGGGCCGCGTCCACGTCCGAACCGCGGATGGACTTGATGAGGGCGCTCGCCACGTCGTAGTGCTGGTCGCCGTCCCGGTCGTACTTGACGGCGGCGCGGTCGACCGACTCCTCCAGGGTCTGGAGGGTGATCTCCTTCTCGCCCTTGGCGAGCGCCGAGCCCGCGCCCGCCTCCAGGGCGGTGAGCGCACGCCGGGCGTCGCCGCCCGAGATCCGCAGGAGGTGCTCCTCGGTGTCCTCGGGCAGCTCGACCGCGCCGCCCAGGCCCCGCTCCTCGGCGAGCGCCCGGCGCAGCAGGCCGCGCAGGTCGTCGTCGGTCAGCGGTTCGAGCGTGAGGAGGAGGGAGCGGGACAGGAGCGGGGAGATGATCGAGAAGTACGGGTTCTCGGTGGTCGCCGCGATCAGGGTCACCCAGCGGTTCTCGACGGCGGGCAGCAGCGAGTCCTGCTGGGCCTTGCTGAAGCGGTGGATCTCGTCGAGGAAGAGGACGGTCTCCTTGCCGTGGCCGCCCATCGCCCTGCGGGCCCCTTCGATGACCGCGCGGACTTCCTTCACGCCGGCGGTGATCGCGGAGAGCTCCACGAAGCGCTTGTTCGTGGCCTTCGAGACCACGTACGCCAGGGTCGTCTTGCCGATGCCCGGCGGACCCCACAGGAACACCGACGACGGTCCCGCCGGTCCTCCCCCGCCCTCGCCCACCAGCCTTCGCAGGGGCGAACCCCGCTTCAGCAGATGCTGCTGGCCTACTACTTCTTCGAGGGTGCGCGGGCGCATCCGGACGGCCAGGGGACTTGTCGAAGGGTCCTTCTCCTGGCGGTCCTCGGCAGCTGCGGTGAACAGATCGGGCTCCACGCTTCGAACCCTACGTCAGCCCACTGACAACGCCGTCGGCGCTGTCAGCTGGTCCAGAAGTCCCACCAGCGCGTGAGGATGAGCATGCCGATGATGCCGATGTGCAGCACCGGGAAGACCCAGGTGAACTCGCTGAAGAACGTACGCAGCCAGGAGGGCGCGGGCAGCAGGCCGTTGCGGACGTTGAACGAGGTCACGTACCAGAACATGATGATCGTGGCGACCCAGGCCAGGCAGCACCACAGGCACAGCGAGTTGATCTCGTACAGCGACTGGTACATCAGCCAGGCGCAGAAGCCGACCCCGAAGAGCGTGCCCGCGTTCAGCGTCAGCCAGTACCAGCGCGGGAAGCGCGCCCGGCCGAGCAGGCTCATGCCGACACAGATCACGACGGCGTAGGCCGCGATGCCCAGCATCGGGTTCGGGAAGCCGAAGACCGACGCCTGCTCGCTCTTCATGATGTTGCCGCACGAGACGACCGGATTGAGGCTGCAGCCCGGCGTGAAGTCCGGGTCCTCCAGAAGCTTGAACTTGTCCAGCGTGATGACCCACGCCGCGAGCAGCCCCGCCGCACCCGTGATCACCAGAAGCAGCGCGAACGCACGGCTCCCGCCGACACTGCGTGGCGCGTCCGTTCCGCCCCGCTCGCGATCGTGGTCGGAGGGGCGGCTTGCGCTTGCCGGGGTCGTCTTGCTCATCACGCCGTTCCGTCGCTTGTGGGGGCCTGCGGGCAGGGACATTGTGCCGCACGGGCGCGGGTGTCCACCGTTCGATGGACATAAGGAGGTACGTGCGAAGGGCCCCGGGCGTTCGGTCCGCCGGGGCCCTCCGTCGTCGTCTTCTTCGCGCGGGGCTAGGCCAGCTTGCCCTTCAGGACGTCCACGACGGAGTCCACCGCAACGGCGTCCTGCTCGCCCGACTCCATGTCCTTGAGCTGCACGACGCCCTCGGCGAGGTCCCGCTCACCGGCGACGATCGTGAAGCGGGCGCCGCTGCGGTTGGCGTTCTTCATGGCTCCCTTGAGCCCCTTCCCGCCGTACGAGAAGTCCGCCGCGACGCCGGCCCTGCGCAGCTCCGTCACCTTGGAGAACAGCACCTGCCTGGCCTCGTCGCCGAGCGGCACCGCGAACACGCTGGTCGCCGAGGGCAGTTCGAGCTCCACGCCCTCCGCCTCCAGGGCCAGGACCGTGCGGTCCACGCCGAGCGCCCAGCCGACCGACGGCAGCGAGGGGCCGCCGATCATCTCGGACAGGCCGTCGTAGCGGCCGCCGCCGCCCACCGCGGACTGCGAGCCGAGGCCGTCGTGGACGAACTCGAAGGTCGTGCGGGTGTAGTAGTCCAGGCCGCGGACCAGCTTCGGGTCGTCCTCGTACGCGACGCCCTGCGAGGTCAGGAGCTCCCGCACCTGCTTGTGGTACGCCTGGCACGCGTCGCACAGGTAGTCGCGCAGCATCGGGGCGCCGACCAGCTGCTTCTGGACGTCGTCGCGCTTGTCGTCCAGGACCCGCAGCGGGTTGATGTCGATACGTCGACGTGTCTCCTCGTCCAGGTCGAGCCCGCGCAGGAAGTCCTGCAGCGCGGCGCGGTAGACGGGGCGGCACTCCTTGTCGCCGAGCGAGTTCAGCAGGATGCGGAACTGCTGCAGGCCGAGGGCGCGGTACGCCTGGTCCGCGAGGATGATCAACTCGGCGTCGAGGGCCGGGTCCTCGGCGCCGATCGCCTCCGCGCCGACCTGCGAGAAGTGGCGGTAGCGACCCTTCTGCGGGCGCTCGTAGCGGTAGTACGAGCCGGAGTACCAGAGCTTGACCGGGAGGTTGCCGGCCTTGTGCAGGTTGGCCTCCAGGGCCGCGCGCAGCACGGAAGCGGTGCCCTCGGGGCGCAGGGCGAGCTGGTCGCCGCCCTTGGTCTCGAAGGCGTACATCTCCTTGGAGACGATGTCGGTGGATTCGCCGACGCCGCGCGAGAACAGCTCCACGTTCTCGAAGCCGGGCGTCTCCACGTATCCGTACCCGGAGTTCCGCAGCGGTGCGGCGATGGCCTCGCGTACCGCCAGGTACTTCGCGGAGTCCGGCGGCAGCAGGTCGTAAGTGCCCTTGGGGGCCTTGAAGGTGCTCACGGGTTTTCTCTCGTCACATTCCTCGTCGGGGAGCGTCGGCTCCCTGGCCGGCGGCCACCTGGCGCAGGTACGGGTTGGTGGCGCGCTCACGGCCGATGGTCGTGTGCTCGTTGTGACCGGGCAGGACCACGGTCGAGTCGTCGAGCGGCAGGCACACGCGCGCCAGCGACTCGAGCAGGTCGGTCTGCGATCCGCCGGGCAGGTCGGTGCGTCCGATGGAGCCGGCGAAGAGCAGGTCGCCCGAGAAGAACACCGAGGGGACCTCGGCGGACTCGGGCAACTGGAACGTCACCGACCCCTTCGTATGCCCCGGCGCGTGCGCGACGGAGAAGTCGAGACCGGCGAGCTTCAGCCGCGCGCCGTCGGTCAGTTCCCTGACGTCGGAAGGCTCGCCCACGGTCAGTTCACCGAGGAGCTGAGCACCGAAGGAACGGCCTATGCCCTTCTCCGGGTCGCTCATCATGTACCGGTCGTCGGGGTGGATCCACGCGGGCACGTCATGTGCCCCGCAGACCGGGACGACCGAGGCGACATGGTCGATGTGGCCATGGGTGAGGACGACCGCGACGGGCTTGAGCCGATGCTTCTTGAGTGCGTCCTCGACTCCCTCGGCGGCCTGGTGGCCCGGGTCGATGATCACGCACTCCTCGCCGGCGGCGGGGGCGACCAAGTAGCAGTTGGTCCCCCAGGCCCCGGCGGGAAACCCGGCAATGAGCACGATCGTCCTTCGTTCGTCGTCCGGCGCAGGTGGCCGCGCGGAATGCGGCAGATCAGAGCCTACCGGCGCTCCCGATTCCACAGCTAACCCATATACGGTACGGGGCACACAGAAGCGGTCATCCACGCAGAGGAGAGATCACCCGGTGGTCAGCAACGATCAGCGGCGGCGTCAGCTCGCCCGGGAGAAGTTCTTGCGGCAGCAGCAGCGCCGGGAGGCCGCGCGGCGCAAGGCGCGGATGCGCAACGCGGTGATCGCCTCGGCGCTCGCGGTGGTCCTGGCCGGCGGCGCGGTGTCGTACGCGGCGGGCGCCTTCGACGACGACGGCAAGCCGAAGGACGAGGCGGGCGCGAACCCCACCACCAAGCCGGACCCCTGCGAGAAGCCCGCGAGCGGCAAGGTGAAGCCGCTCAGCTTCAAGAAGGAGCCGGCGATGACGATCGACAAGTCGGCGGACTACGCGATGAAGCTGAGCACCACCTGCGGCGACATCGACCTCGACCTCTCGGCGTCCAAGGCCCCGCACACGGTCAACTCCTTCAACTTCCTGGTGAACAAGGGCTACCTCGACCACACGAAGTGCCACCGGCTCGTCGCGGGCGGCATCTTCGTCCTCCAGTGCGGCGATCAGAAGGGCACCGGCGAGGGCACCCCCGGCTACTCGATTCCCGACGAGAACCTCAAGGACAAGAAGCTGCGGGGGAACGTGTATCCGGCGGGCACGGTCGCGATGGCCAACCGGTACAAGGCCCAGACGAAGAAGGGCCGGGACTCCGGCGGCAGCCAGTTCTTCCTGGTCTACCAGGACAGTCAGCTCCCGCCCGACTACACACCGTTCGGGACCATTTCCGATTCCGGGATGAAGGTGCTCAAGAAGATTGCCGCCGCCGGCGAGAGCACCGGGCAGGGCGACGGCGCCCCGAACGCGACGGTCGTCATCAACAAGGCGACCGTGTCGAAATCCTGACCGCCTGCAGGCAAACTTCGGACGCGCGGGATGCGGACAGCCGCCCCGCGCGTCGCCTATGTTGGCGGAGACGAAACTGTGGACGATGCCGGGGGCCAGAGGCCCTGCACAGGCATCATGTGGAGGAGGCGCTGTGAGCAGCGACCCGTGGGGCCGCGTCGACGAGACGGGGACCGTGTACGTGCGCAAGGCCGACGGCAGTGAGCGCGAAGTCGGTTCGTGGAAAGCGGGATCTCCTGACGAGGCCCTTGCCTACTTCGAGCGCAAGTACGACGGTCTGGTCGTCGAGATCGGACTTCTCGAGCGCCGGGTGAAAACGACCGACCTGTCGGCCAAGGACGCCATGACCGCCATCGACCACCTGCGCCAGCAGGTGGACGAGGCACACGCGGTCGGCGATCTGGACGCCCTCAGCAAGCGTCTGGACAAGCTCGTCGAGACCGTCGACGCGCGCCGTGAAGAGCGCAAGGTCCAGAAGGCCAAGCAGTCGGACGAGGCGAGGCACGCCAAGGAGGCGCTGGTCGTCGAGGCCGAGGAGCTCGCCCAGAGCGAGCAGTGGCGGGCGGCGGGCGAGCGTCTTCGCGCCCTGGTGGACACCTGGAAGGGTCTGCCGCGCCTGGACCGCAAGTCGGACGACGAGCTGTGGCACCGCTTCTCGCACGCCCGCTCGGCGTTCTCCAAGCGTCGCAAGGCCCACTTCGCCTCGCTGGACGCCCAGCGCGAAGAGGCCCGCAAGACCAAGGAGAAGCTGGTCGGCGAGGCCGAGGCCCTCTCCGGCTCGACCGACTGGGGTCCGACGGCCGCGCGCTACCGCGACCTGATGACCGAGTGGAAGGCCGCGGGCCGCGCCCAGCGCGAGCACGAGGACGACCTGTGGAACCGCTTCCGCGGCGCGCAGGACGTGTTCTTCGCGGCGCGCAGCGCGGTCTTCGCCGAGCGGGACGCCGAGCAGACGGAGAACCTGAAGCTGAAGGAGGAGCTGGCCGAGGAGGCCGAGAAGCTCGTCCCGGTGAAGGACCTCAAGTCGGCGCGCGCGGCGTTCCGTACGCTCAACGAGCGCTGGGAGGCCATCGGCCACGTCCCGCGTGACGCCCGCCCGAAGGTCGAGGGCCGGATGCACGCGGTGGAGCGGGCCCTGCAGGACTCCGAGGAGGCCGAGTGGCGCCGTACGAACCCTGAGGCGCGTGCGCGTGCCGAGGGTCTGACCGGTCAGCTGCAGGCCGCCGTCGACAAGCTGGTCGACCAGATCGAGAAGGCGCGTGCCGCGGGCAACAACGCCAAGGCGGACAAGCTCCAGAGGGAGCTCGACGGCCGCCAGGCGCTGCTAGACCAGGCGCTGAAGGGTCTGCACGAGTTCGGCGGCTGAGCTTTTTCGCTGTCTACGTAGAGGGGCTCCCGTACATCGTGTACGGGAGCCCCTCTACGTAGTGGTCCGGTCTACGGCCTGCGTGCGGACGTCACCCTGTACACGTCGTAGACGCCCTCGACTCCCCTGACCGCCTTGAGTACATGGCCCAGGTGCTTGGGGTCGCCCATCTCGAAGGTGAAGCGCGAGGTGGCGACCCGGTCGCGGGAGGTCTGGACGGCTGCGGACAGGATGTTCACGTGCTGGTCCGAGAGGATGCGCGTGACGTCCGACAGGAGGCGCGAGCGGTCGAGCGCCTCTACCTGGATGGCGACCAGGAAGACCGAGGACTGGGTGGGCGCCCACTCGACCTCGAGGATGCGCTCGGGCTCGCGGGAGAGCGAGTCGACGTTCACGCAGTCGCTGCGGTGCACCGATACGCCGCTGCCGCGCGTGACGAAGCCGATGATCGGGTCGCCGGGGACGGGCGTGCAGCAGCGGGCCAGTTTGACCCACACGTCGTCGACGCCCTTGACGACCACGCCGGGGTCGGCGTTGGACCGGCGCTTGCTGCGGCCGCGCGAGGGCGGTGTGCTCTCGGCGATGTCCTCGTTGGCGGCCTCCTCGCCGCCGAGCGCCTGGACGAGCTTCTGCACGACGGACTGCGCGGTGACATGGCCCTCGCCGATCGCCGCGTACAGCGAGGAGATGTCCGGGTAGCGCATCTCGTGGGCGAGCGTGACCAGGGAGTCGCCGGTCAGAATCCGCTGGATCGGCAGGTTCTGCTTGCGCATGGCCCGCGCGATGGCGTCCTTGCCCTGCTCGATGGCCTCGTCGCGGCGCTCCTTGGAGAACCACGCGCGGATCTTGTTGCGCGCCCGCGGTGACTTGACGAAGCCCAGCCAGTCGCGGGAGGGGCCCGCGCCGGCCGCCTTGGAGGTGAAGACCTCCACCAGGTCGCCGTTGTCCAGGGTCGATTCGAGCGGTACGAGACGGCCGTTGACCCGCGCTCCTATGGTGCGGTGGCCGACCTCCGTGTGCACCGCGTACGAGAAGTCGACCGGGGTCGCGCCCGCCGGGAGCGCTATGACGTCGCCCTTGGGCGTGAAGACGAAGACTTCGTTGCGCGAGAGGTCGAAGCGCAGGGATTCGAGGAACTCGCTGGGGTCCTCGGTCTCCTTCTGCCAGTCCAGGAGCTGGCGCAGCCACGCCATGTCGTTGAGGTGGTCGTCCTTGCCTCCGGCCTTCTTCGGCACGTCGGTGCGCACCTTGGAGGCACCGGCGACGGCCTCCTGCTTGTACTTCCAGTGCGCGGCGATGCCGTACTCGGCGCGGCGGTGCATGTCGAACGTACGGATCTGCAGCTCGACGGGCTTGCCGTTGGGGCCGATGACCGTCGTGTGCAGCGACTGGTACATGTTGAACTTGGGCATCGCGATGTAGTCCTTGAACCGGCCGGGGACCGGATTCCATCGCGCGTGGACCGTGCCGAGTGCGGCATAGCAGTCGCGGACCGTGTCGACGAGGACGCGGATGCCCACCAGGTCGTAGATCTCCGCGAAGTCACGGCCGCGGACGATCATCTTCTGGTAGACGCTGTAGTAGTGCTTCGGGCGTCCGGTGACGGTCGCCTTGATGCGGGCGGCGCGCAGGTCGGCCTGGACCTCGTCGGTCACTATGGCGAGGTACTCGTCGCGCTTGGGGGCGCGCTCGGCGACCAGGCGCACGATCTCGTCGTACATCTTGGGGTAGAGGATCGCGAAGGCGAGGTCCTCCAGCTCCCACTTGATGGTGTTCATGCCCAGGCGGTGCGCCAGCGGAGCGTAGATCTCCAGCGTCTCGCGGGCCTTCTTCTCCTGCTTCTCGCGCTTGAGATAGCGCATCGTGCGCATGTTGTGCAGGCGGTCGGCGAGCTTGATGACCAGGACGCGGGGGTCCTTGGCCATGGCGACGACCATCTTGCGCACGGTCTCGGCCTGCGCGGCCTCGCCGAACTTGACCTTGTCCAGCTTGGTGACGCCGTCGACGAGCAGGGCGACCTGGTCGCCGAAGTCTCGCTTGAGGGTGTCCAGGCCGTACTCGGTGTCCTCGACCGTGTCGTGCAGGAGTCCGGCCATCAGCGTGGCCGGGTCCATGCCGAGCTCGGCGAGGATCGTCGTCACCGCGAGCGGGTGCGTGATGTACGGGTCGCCGCTCTTGCGCTTCTGGCCGCGGTGCCAGCGCTCGGCGACCTGGTAGGCCTTCTCGATCTGGCGGAGAGTGGCCGTCTCGATCTTAGGGTCGTTGCTGCGCACTATCCGCAGCAGCGGCTCCAGGACCGGGTTGTACGGGTTGGAGCGCTGGACGCCGAGACGGGCCAGGCGGGCGCGTACGCGGTTGGAGGAGCCGGAGCGCTCGTTCTTGGCCGCGGTGGGCCGTGGCGTGGGCGTCGTACTGCCGGCGCGGGCCTCGGTGGGCGGCTTGGGGCGCGACGGATCGGCGGCCGGCCGCTCACGCTTGGCGCCGTCGCCGGACGTGCTCGACGCGGACGTGGTGCTGGGGGGCGTGCTCGCCTGCTTCGCCGGCGTAGCGCCCGTGGCGGGCGCCGTGCTCTTCGCGGGCGCAGCAGTGGACGCCGCCGCGCCCTTGGCCTGCTCTGCGGCCTTGGCGGCGGTGAGTGCCTTGGACTCGTCTGGCAAGAGGCGCTCCCTGGTGCGTGCGCGATCCGGGTCCCACGGTCAGGTCCCGAAGAGCCCATGGTATCGATCCTCGACCTCCGGCTCTCCCCCAGCCAGTGAGACTGCTCACTACGGGAGGGACACCTGAGGTCTCCACACGGCGAACCCTAGGCCTCTGCCGCAGGAACACCAGAGGCGGGCACCGGATTCCTCCGGGCCCGCCTCGGGTGTGCGTGGTGGCTGCTCAGACGGTGAGAAGGGCCTCCAGCGGGGCGCCTTCCAGGGCCGACTCCAGCTTGGCGCGGCCCCCGAGGAAGCCGAGCTCCATCAGGACGGCCACACCGGCGACCTGAGCGCCCGCACGGCGGATGAGCCGCAGGGACGCCTCGGCGGTGCCGCCGGTCGCCAGGACGTCGTCGATGACCATGACGCGGTCGTCGGCGGCGAGGTCCTCGGCGTGCACCTCGATCTCCGCGCTGCCGTACTCCAGGTCGTACGACTGGCTGAGCGTCGCTCCGGGGAGCTTGCCCGCCTTGCGTACGGGGATGAAGCCGAGCCCTGCGCGCAGCGCGACCGGGGCGCCCAGGATGAAACCGCGGGCCTCCAGGCCGACGATCTTCGTGGCGCCGTACCGCACGGCGAGGTCCGCGAGGGCCTCGGTGAGCGCGGCGAAGGCCTCCGGGTCCGCGAGCAGCGGGGTGATGTCCTTGAACATCACGCCGGGCTCGGGGTAGTCCGGAACATCCCGGATGCGGCTGAGCAGCAGCTCTGTCGTGCCGGCGAGCTCGGTCATCGGCGCTTCCCCGAAGGGCGGCCGCGGCCCCGGCCCCGCGAGGCCGGCTGCGTGCGCGGGCCGACGACGCCTGCGGGGGTGGCCCCCGCCGGCTCGTCGTCCTGCGGCTCGTCGTCGTACTCGTCCTGTGCGGCGCTCTCCACGGACTCGCCCTTGGCCGCGGCCGCGGCACGCTTGGCGAGGACGCGCTTCTTGAGCGCCTTCATCGCCGGCTCGGTCTCCTTGAGGTCGGCGACGAGCGGTGTGGCGATGAAGATCGAGGAGTACGCACCGGCCGCGAGGCCGACGAACAGCGACAGCGAGATGTCGTTGAGCATGCCGGCGCCGAGGAAGCCGCCGCCGATGAAGAGCAGTCCGGCGACCGGCAGGAGCGCGACGACCGTGGTGTTGATCGAGCGCACCAGGGTGCTGTTGATGCTTCGGTTGGCGACCTCGCTGTACGTCCACCGCGTCTGCTTGGTGAGGTCCTTCGACTGCTCCTTCAAGCTGTCGAAGACCACCACGGTGTCGTAGAGCGAATAACCGAGGATCGTGAGCAGACCGATGATCGTGCCCTGGGTGACCTCGAAGCCCACCAGGGCGTACACACCGACGGTGATCGTGATGTCGTGGATCAGGGCGATCAGCGCGGCGGCCGCCATGCGCCACTCGAAGGCGATCGCCAGATAGATCACCACGAGGACCATGAAGATGATCAGGCCCGTCCAGGCCTTCTTGCTGATCTGCTCACCCCAGCTGGGGCCCACGAGGTCGGCGTTGATGGTGTCGGCCTTGAGGTCCATGTCCTTGGCCAGATCAGCCTTGATCTGGTCGGACTTGGCGGTGTCCACGCCGGCGACCTGGATGCGCAGACCGCCCGAGCCGAGCTCCTGGACGACCGCGTCGTGGCCGGATGCGTCCTCCGCGTACTTCTCCGCCTGCGCCACCGAGACGCTGGTCTTCGGGGTGGTGAAGACGGCACCGCCCTCGAACTCGATGCCCATGTTCAGGCCGCGCACCGCCAGGCCGACGATGGCCGTGATGGTGATCAGGATCGAGATGCCGTACCAGATCTTGCGCTTGCCGACGAAGTCGTAGCCGACCTCACCGCGGTAGAGCCTGGCGCCGAGATTGCCGAGCTTCGACACCTCAGGCCTCCTTCGGGTCGACAGGGCCAGCGGCAGAACCAGTGGCACGGCGGGTGCGGCGCAGCGGGGGCTTGGCGCCGAGCCGCTTCGGGTCGAGGCCGGACCACTTGTGGCCGTTCGCGAAGAACTTCTTGCGGGCCATGAGGGTCATCAGCGGCTTGGTGAAGAAGAACACCACCACGACGTCGAGCAGCGTGGTCAGGCCGAGCGTGAACGCGAAGCCCTGGACCTTGCCGACGGTGACGATGAAGAGCACCGCGGCGGCCAGGAACGACACGAAGTCGGAGACCAGGATGGTGCGCCGGGCACGCGGCCAGGCGCGCTCGACGGCGGGACGCAGCGTGCGCCCCTCTCTGACCTCGTCCCTGACGCGTTCGAAGAACACGATGAACGAGTCCGCCGTGATGCCGATCGCAACGATCGCACCACACACCGCGGGCAGGTTCAGGGTGAAGGAGATGGCCGGGCCGAGCAGCGTCATCAGGGTGTACGTCAGGGCGGCCGAGACCAGGAGGCTCGCGATGGCGATCAGCGAGAGCCCGCGGTAGTAGACCACCAGGTAGATGATGACGAGCGCGAGACCGATGGCGCCGGCGATCAGACCGGCGTGCAGCTGCTCGCCGCCGAGTGCCGGGCTGACGGTGGTGACGCTCTGCTCGTGGAAGGTGAGCGGCAGTGCGCCGTACGACAGGATGTTGGCGAGGTCCTGGGCCGACTCCTGGGTGAAGCTGCCGGAGATCTCGGCGTTCGAGCTCAGCGTGGTGTTGACGCTGGGGGCCGAGGCCACCTCACCGTCGAGCACGATGGCGAACTGGTTCATCGGCTGCTGCTGCTGCGAGAGCTTGCTGGTCGTCTTGGAGAACTTCTTCGAGCCGCCGCCCGTGAACTCCATGTTGACGACCCAGGCACCGCTCTGCTGGTTGATCGTGGCCTTGGCGTCGTCGACGTCCTTGCCGTTCAGCTCGGCCGGGCCGAGGACGTACTTCTCCCACTGACCTGCGTTGTTCTTGCCGCAGGCGATGGTCTGCTCGGACGCCTTGACGCCGTCGCCGACCTTGCCGCGCTGCGCCTTGTCGGTGCAGTCGAGCTCGGTGAACTTCTTCTGCAGCGCCGCGGTGGCCGGGTCTGCGGACGGGGTGGGGGTCGGTGCCCCCTTGTCCTTGTCGCTGCCCTTGTCCTTGTCGCTGCCCTTGTCCGAGGCGTTCGGGGTCGGGGTGGCGTCGGCCTTCAGACCGTCGGTGACGGCGCGGCCCTGAGAGGTGGCCGAGGCGGTCGGGGTCGGGGACGACTTGTCGTCGCCCTTCCCGGTCGCCTTGTCCGGGTCCGCGGTGTCCTTGCCCTTGTCCTTGCCCTTGTCCTTGTCCTTGCCGGACGAGCTGGCGGACGGCTCGGGGGTGGGCTCGCCGCTGGCCACCGTCAGGACGGGACGGAAGTAGAGCTGAGCGGTCGTGCCGACCTGCTCGCGCGCCTGCTTCTCGTTCGTGCCCTTGGGGATGTTGACGATGATGTTGTCTTCGCCCTGGGTCTGCACCTCGGCCTCGGACACACCCAGACCATTGACGCGGTTGTTGATGATGCTGACCGCGGTGTTCATGTTGGTCGGGTTGATCGCGCTCTTCTTCTGGCCCGGCTCGTCCTTCGCCTGGAGCGTGATGCTCGTGCCGCCGGCGAGGTCGATGCCGAGGCGAGGCGTCGTGTTCCCGGAGAGGAACATCCCTCCGGTGAGCGCCACGAGGGCGATCAGGATGAAGACCAAAGAGCGGCCCGGCTTGCCCGGGGCGCTCTGCCTTCGGCCCTTCTTAGGTGCTGCCACCTTCTCGTTCTCCCTGTCCAACCGCCCCGGCGTCCGGTGCACTGCCCCTCACGAACGGGGAGTTCCCGGGTCGGGCGGCCATGAAATGGTGTCGAGACCCGTCACGAAACCCACGCACTGCGGGGGCCGTGGCAGCGCGAGCGGCGCGCCCCACGGACCCCTGTGGTGGTTACTTCGTGTCGGACTCGCCGTCGGTCTTCTTCGGCTCGGCGTCGCCGGCCTCGGGGGCGCTGTCCGCGTCCTTCTTGCCGAGGTCGATGGGCGAGTCGTCGGAAGCGCCGGCGGCGGGCTCGTCGGTCCCGGTGAGGGAGGAGGCGTCGTCCGGGACGACAGGGTCGTCCGACTTCACGGCACTCGTGCCGTGAACGATGCGGTTGTACTCGTCGTCCTCGAGGACGGCGCCCACGGAGTTCTTCGCGTAGAACGCGTGCACACCAGGAGCCACCTCAAGGAGGACGGCGTCGTCGTGAACCTCCTTGACGGTGGCGTACATACCACCGATCGTGCGGATGCCGGTGCCGGGCTGCATCTCATTGCGCATCTGCGCTGCCGCCTGCTGCTTCTTCTTGGCGGAGCGCGTCATCAGGAACATGGCCCCGATGAGCACGATGAAGGGGAGGAGGGTCACGATATTCACGGGACGGAGTTTCCTTCGCATGACCGCGCAGGTAAGCGGCCTGATGGACGGGGGTGGGCACGCCGCCCACAAGGACGGCATCGGCGGAGTCTAAGCGAGTCCGCACCTAACGAACAACGCTCAGCATGGCACCGCAGTTCCTGACCGTTCCACTACGCGCGCCGTCACGCCCCGAACAGGTCCCCTTGTCCGATTCCGCCCGCCTGCCGCGGCGGGACAAGGCCGAGATGCGCCCATGCGGCGGGCGTCCCGACCCGGCCGCGCGGGGTGCGCGCGAGGAGTCCCTCCCGCACCAGGAAGGGCTCGGCGACCTCCTCGACCGTCTCGCGCTCCTCCCCCACGGCGACCGCGAGCGTCGACAGGCCCACGGGCCCGCCGCCGAAGAGCTTGAGCAGGGCCTCCAGGACCGCGCGGTCGAGGCGGTCGAGGCCGCGGGCATCCACTTCGTAGACCTTGAGGGCCGCGCCCGCGATGTCCCTGTTGATCTCTCCGTCGGCCTTGACCTGCGCATAGTCCCGCACTCGGCGCAGCAGGCGGTTGGCGATACGGGGCGTGCCGCGCGAGCGTCCGGCGATCTCCGCGGCGCCGTCCGGGTCGATCGCCACGTCGAGCAGCTGCGCGGAGCGGTGGATCACTCGCTCCAGCTCGGCCGGCTCGTAGAACTCCATGTGCGCCGTGAAGCCGAAGCGGTCGCGCAGCGGGGGCGGCAGCAGGCCCGCGCGCGTGGTGGCGCCGACCAGGGTGAAGGGCGGCAGCTCCAGCGGAATGGCGGTGGCGCCGGGGCCCTTGCCGACGATGACGTCGACGCGGAAGTCCTCCATCGCCATGTAGAGCATCTCTTCGGCGGGCCGGGACATCCGGTGGATCTCGTCGAGGAAGAGGACCTCACCCTCCTGAAGGGAGGAGAGGATCGCGGCGAGGTCGCCCGCGTGCTGGATGGCGGGGCCGCTGGTGATGCGGATCGGGGCGCCCATCTCGGCCGCGATGATCATCGAGAGGGTGGTCTTGCCGAGCCCGGGGGCGCCGGAGAGCAGGACGTGATCGGCGGTGGCGCCCCGCGCGCGGGCCGCGCGCAGGACGAGGTCGAGCTGCTCGCGGACCTTCTCCTGGCCGATGAACTCGTCCAGGTCCTTGGGGCGCAGTGCGGCCTCGACCGCCTGGTCCTCGCCGTCGGCGGACGCACCGACGAGCCGCTCGGCCGCGCCGGGTGCGGCGGTCGCGTCGTCGGTCGTCTCGTCCCAGTTCATGAGCTCGCCTCGCGATGTGGTTCTGGTTGGTCAGGGGGTGGCGAATACCAGCGGGCGCCAGCGGCTGCCGACGGGTGCTAGCGGGTGCGGTTCAGCGTCTGGAGGGCGGCCTTGAGGAGCTGGCCCACCTGCGGCTTCTCGGACGCCTCGGCCTGCGGGGTGACGGCGGCGACGGCTTCGTCCGCCTCGCGCGTCGCATACCCGAGGCCGATGAGCGCCGCGTGCAGCTGATCGCTCCAGCCGGAGGTGACAGGGGTGCCGATCGCGGGGCCGCCGGTGCTCAGGGGCTCGCCGAGGCGGTCCTTGTACTCCAGGAGCAGCTTCTGGGCGCCCTTCTTGCCGATGCCCGGCACCGCGGTGAGCGCCTTCTCGTCTCCGGTGGCGACCGCGCGGCGCAGTGCGTCCGGGCTGTGCACGGCGAGCATGGCCTGCGCGAGGCGCGGTCCGACGCCGCTCGCGGTCTGCAGGAGCTCGAAGGTCTGGCGCTCGTCGTCGTCCGCGAAGCCGTACAGCGTGAGGGAGTCCTCTCTGACGACCAGGGATGTGGCGAGCTTTGTCTGCTGGCCGATACGCAGGGTGGAGAGCGTGTTCGGCGTGCACTGGATGGCCATGCCGATACCGCCGACCTCGACCACCGCGGCATCGGGGGCGAGGGCGGCTACGGGGCCGCTGACGAAGGCGATCATGCGGTACGGCCTTTCTGTGCTGCGGGGGTCCTGGCCGCGTGTGCGGCCGCGGCCTGCTGGAGGCGGTTCTGGGCGACTGCCTGCTGGAGCCGGTTCTGTGCGGGGGCGCGCCAGATGTGACAGATGGCAAGTGCGAGGGCGTCGGCCGCGTCGGCGGGCTTGGGTGGTGCGTCGAGCCTCAACAGGCGGGTGACCATCGCCCCGACCTGCGCCTTGTCGGCCCGGCCGCTGCCGGTGACGGCGGCCTTGACCTCGCTGGGGGTGTGCAGGGCGACGGGGATGCCGCGGCGCGAGGCGCAGAGCATGGCCACGGCGCTTGCCTGGGCGGTGCCCATGACCGTCCGTACGTTGTGCTGGCTGAACACCCGCTCCACCGCGAGGACTTCGGGGTCGTGCTCGTCGAGCCACTGCTCGATGCCCTGCTCGATGGCGACCAGGCGGTGGCCGAGCTCGGCGTCGGCGGGCGTCCGCACGACACCGACCCCGCGCATGGTCAGGGGGCGTCCGGCGACTCCGTCGACGACCCCTACCCCGCACCGGGTCAGACCCGGGTCGACCCCCAACACGCGCATGTATCCCCTCCCGTTGCCTGTCCGTGCAGGTTATCGGGTCCCTCTGACAACGCGACGGGCCGACGGGGGTGTGTCCCGTCGGCCCGTCAGCACCCCGAAGGGGCGAAGCGACTACGCGTCGACCTTCTCCATGACCTCGTCGCTCACGTCGAAGTTGGCGAAGACGTTCTGCACGTCGTCGCTGTCCTCGAGCGCGTCGATGAGCTTGAAGATCTTCCGCGCACCGTCCTCGTCCAGCTCGACCTGCATGGTCGGGACGAAGTTGGCGTCGGCCGAGTCGTAGTCGATGCCGGCCTCCTGGAGGGCGGTGCGGACCGCGACCAGGTCGGTGGCCTCGCTGAGCACTTCGAAGGACTCGCCGAGGTCGTTGACCTCTTCGGCGCCCGCGTCCAGGACCGCGCCCAGGACGTCGTCCTCGGACAGCTCGTCCTCGCCCTTGGGGACGACGATGACGCCCTTGCGGTTGAAGAGGTACGAGACGGAGCCCGGGTCGGCCATGGAGCCGCCGTTGCGGGTCATCGCCACGCGTACGTCCGATGCCGCGCGGTTGCGGTTGTCGGTGAGGCACTCGATGAGCACCGCGACGCCGTTCGGGCCGTAGCCCTCGTACATGATCGTCTCGTACTCGGCGCCACCGGCTTCGAGGCCGGCGCCGCGCTTGACCGCCGAGTCGATGTTCTTGTTCGGGACCGAGCTCTTCTTGGCCTTCTGGATGGCGTCGAAGAGGGTCGGATTCCCGGACACATCGGCGCCGCCCGTACGGGCCGCGACCTCGATGTTCTTGATCATCTTCGCGAAGAGCTTGCCGCGCTTGGCGTCAATCACGGCCTTCTTGTGCTTCGTCGTAGCCCATTTAGAGTGGCCGGACATCTGCCTGTCTCCTTCGCGTTACCCAACCTGTACGAACGCCCCCGGGTCTTAAGGGCCCGGGAGGTACCCGAGATCCTACAAGGATCCCGCTCCCGCGTTCCCCCGCACCATCCCGACGAACAGCTCGTGCACGCGGTGGTCGCCCGTCAGTTCCGGGTGGAAGGACGTGGCGAGCGCGTTGCCCTGGCGTACGGCGACGATGTGTCCCCCGTGCTCGGCGAGCACCTCGACGCGCGCGCCGACCGACTCGACCCACGGTGCGCGGATGAAGACGCCCTCCACGGGGTCACCGTCGATGCCCGCGACGTCGACGGCCGCCTCGAAGGACTCGTTCTGCCGCCCGAAGGCGTTACGGCGCACGATCATGTCGATGCCGCCGAACGTCTCCTGCTCCGAGCGCGGATCGAGGATCTTGTCGGCGAGCATGATCATGCCCGCGCAGCTGCCGTAGACCGGCATTCCGGCGCGCACGCGTGCGCGAAGGGGCTCCATCAGGCCGAAGAGGACGGCCAGCTTGGAGATGGTGGTGGACTCGCCGCCGGGGATGACCAGGCCGTCCACCTCCGCCAGCTCTTCGGGGCGCCGGACCGGCCTGGCCACGGCGTCCGCCGAGGCCAGGGCGATCAGGTGCTCCCGTACGTCGCCCTGGAGTGCCAGGACGCCGACCACAGGGGTGTCATTCATCTACGAAGTGCCTTACCAGCCGCGGTTCGCGTAGCGCTCGGCCTCGGGGAGGGTGTCGCAGTTGATGCCGACCATGGCCTCGCCGAGGTTGCGGGACGCGTCCGCGATGATCTTGGGGTCGTCGTAGAAGGTGGTGGCCTTCACAATGGCGGCCGCGCGCGCGGCCGGGTCGCCCGACTTGAAGATGCCGGAGCCGACGAAGACGCCCTCGGCGCCGAGCTGACGCATCAGGGCGGCGTCGGCGGGGGTGGCGACGCCACCGGCCGAGAAGAGGACCACCGGCAGCTTGCCCAGCTCGGAGACCTCCTTGACCAGCTCGTAGGGGGCGCGCAGGTCCTTGGCGGCGGCGTACAGCTCGTTGTTGTCGAAGCCGCGCAGCCTGGCGATCTCGTTCTTGATCTGGCGCAGGTGACGCACGGCCTCGACGACGTTGCCGGTGCCGGCCTCGCCCTTGGAGCGGATCATGGCCGCGCCCTCGGCGATGCGGCGCAGGGCCTCGCCCAGGTTGGTGGCGCCGCACACGAACGGGGTCGTGAAGGCGAACTTGTCGCTGTGGTTGACCTCGTCCGCCGGGGTCAGGACCTCGGACTCGTCGATGTAGTCGACGCCGAGGGACTGGAGCACCTGGGCCTCGACGAAGTGGCCGATGCGGGACTTGGCCATGACGGGGATGGAGACGGCCTCGATGATCTCTTCGATCATGTTCGGGTCGGACATCCGGGCCACGCCGCCGTCCTTGCGGATGTCGGCCGGGACCCGCTCCAGGGCCATGACGGCGACGGCGCCCGCGTCCTCGGCGATCTTCGCCTGCTCGGCGTTGACCACGTCCATGATGACGCCGCCCTTGAGCTGCTCGGCCATGCCGCGCTTGACGCGCGCGGTGCCGGTCTCGGGCGACTGGTTGTTGCTGGAAGAGGTGGTGGACACGGAGTTGACCTCGCTCGCTGAAGACGGGTTCCTGCGCCTACGAGGAAACTCCCGGTGACCAGTCCACAGCAAGGGCCAATGGATGACCGGTGGCTCATTTTTCGCGGACGCCCCTGGTCAGGGGCGTGCCGGGGGTCACGCAGTGGCGCGGTCGGCCAGCGCGACCGGCGGTTCGTCGTCCATCTCGAAGGCCATCGGGAACGGCGCGTGCCCCGCGAGGCGGAACCAGCGGACCTTGCGGTGCCTGCGCAGGGCGCGGGCCGCGCGGACGGCGTCGTTGTGGAAGCGCCGGGCCATCGGCACCCGCCGTACGGCGGCGGCCAGCTCGCTCGCCGCCTCGTCGCCGCCGGGGGCCTCGCGCACCGCCTCGACCTGCTGCGGTTCCCCGAAGATCGCGCGCAACGCCTGGCTGAGCTCGCTCTCCGCGACCTCGCGATGCTCCTCGTGCGCCTGCCGGGCCGCGTGCGCCGCTTCGTAGAGCACGATGGAGGCCGCGGGATCGAGCACCCCGGAGGTGGCCAGCTCCTGGGCGACCGATGCGCGGCGCAGCAACTGGGCGTCGAGGGCGGCGCGGGCCGCGTCGATGCGGGCGTGCAGCCGGTCGAGGCGGCCCGCGGTCCAGCTCAGGTAGAGGCCGATCGCGAAGAGGGCTACCGCGATCCAGATCAGTGTCGAGGTCACCGGCCCGAGGCTAGTCGAGCCGGCCCGTGCGCAGGACCGCCGGGCTCCCCGGCCGTGCGGCGATCAGTCCCGTGCGAGCCCGAACCGCGCCCGGAAGCCGGAGCGTTCGTCGGCGGCCACCGCGGCCGCTCCGTCCGTCACCGTCTCGTACACCGAGAGGATGTCGGCGCCCACCGTCGACCAGTCGAAGCGGCGCACGTGCCTGCTGCCGCGCTCCCGCAGCTCCTCGCGGCGCCCGGCGTCGCCCAGGAGGCGCAGGGCGGCCGCGGCAAGCGAGTCCGCGTCCTCGTTGGTGAACAGATCGCCCGCGGCGCCCTGGTCGAGGACCTGCGCGAAGGCGTCCAGATCGCTGGCGAGGACGGGCGCGCCCGCCGACATCGCCTCGACCAGGATGATCCCGAAGCTCTCGCCCCCGGTGTTGGGAGCGACGTACACATCGACGCTGCGCAGCAGCCGCGCCTTGTCCTCGTCGCTGACCATGCCGAGGAACTCCACGCGCTCGCGCATCTCGACGGGCAGCGAGGAGACGGCCTCGTGCTCGTCGCCGCGGCCCGCGACGAGCAGCCGGGTGTCGGGCCGCTCGGCGAGGATCTTCGGCAGCGCCTTCATGAGGACCGGCAGGCCCTTGCGCGGCTCGTCGATGCGGCCGATGAAGCCGATCGTGCCTCCCTGCCACTCCGCCTTGGGCTCGACCTTCGTAAAGAAGTCGACGTCGACGCCGTTCGGGATCACGACCGCGTCGCCGCCCAGGTGCTCGACGAGCGTGCGGCGCGCGTACTCGCTCACCGCGATGCGCGCGCTGATCTTCTCCAGGGCCGGCTGCAGGATCGGATACGCGGCGATCATCGCCCGCGAGCGGGGGTTGGACGTGTGGAACGTGGCGACGATCGGTCCCTGCGCCGCCCAGCACGTGAGAAGACCGAGCGACGGCGAGGTCGGCTCGTGGATGTGGATGACGTCGAAGGTGCCGTCGTGCAGCCAGCGCCGCACCCGCGCGGCCGAGAGGAACCCGAAGTTGAGCCGGGCCACCGAGCCGTTGTACGGCACGGGGACGGCGCGGCCCGCCGAGACGACGTACGGCGGAAGGGGGGTCTCGTCGTCCGCCGGGGCCAGGACGGACACCTCGTGCCCCAGGCGGATCAGGTGCTCCGCGAGATCCCGGATGTGGAACTGGACGCCGCCCGGCACGTCCCACGAGTAGGGGCAGACGATGCCGATCTTCACGGCGCGGTCCCCTCGGCCGGACTTCCGGAACCGTCGGCACCACTTCCGGAGCCTTCGGCGGGCCCCTTGGCGGGGTCGAGATCAGCGAGCCACAAGCGCTGCAGCATGTGCCAGTCCTCCGGATGGTCGGCGATACCCGTGGCGAAGGCGTCTGCCAGCGCCTGCGTCATGACAGACGTCTTCTCCGTACGGGTACCTGTCTCGGGGACATCGATGGGGGCGTGAACGCGCCCCTTCATGACGGGCGAATCGTCGTACCAGAGCGTCACGGGAAGCAGCAGCGCCCCCGTCTGCTGCGCAAGGATCGCGGGCCCCGCGGGCATCCGCGCGGTGTCCCCGAAGAACTTCACCTCGACGCCGGACTCCGAGAGGTCCCGGTCCGCGACCAGGCAGACGAGGCCGCCCGCGCGCAGCCGCCGCGCCAGCGTGCCGAAGGCCGAACCGCCCTGGTGGGGAAGCACCTCCATGCCCAGACCCTCGCGGTAGGCGACGAAGCGGTCGTAGAGCGTCTCGGGCTTGAGCCGCTCGGCGACCGTCGTGAACGGCGTGTTCAGCTTCGTGGTCACCCACGCGCCCGCCAGGTCCCAGTTGCCCAGGTGCGGCAGGGCCAGGATGACGCCCTTGCCGGAGGCGAGGCCGTCCGTCAGGTGGTGCAGGTCCTTGGCGGAGAAACCGCCCTCGACGCGCTCCCGGCTCCACGACGGCAGCCGGAACGACTCCATCCAGTAGCGCAGGTACGAGCGCATGCCCGCCCTGGACAGTTCGGCCAGGCGCTGCGGGCTCGCGTCGGGCACCACGCGCGCGTAGTTGGCCTCAAGGCGCAGGACGCCCTTGCCGCGCCGCTTCCACACGGCGTCGGCGATGGTCCTGCCGAGCCGTACCGCCACGGGCTCCGGGAGCTTCTTGACCGAGCTCCAGGCGGCTCCGTAGAGCGCGTCGGTCAGGCGGTCCTTCACGACGTGGCCTCACTGCCCTGCGGCGGGGCCTCCGTGGCCGCGTCCGCCTCCGCGGACTCCCTGCGCACGGTCACGACGCGCTGGACGAGGGTGACGAGGCTGCCGACGGCGACGATCCACAGCGCGATGGGCAGCAGTACGTCGATGCCGGGGACCCCGAACTTGTGCAGGCCGGCCAGGCCCGCGGCGACCAGCGAGATCACCAGGCGCTCGGCGCGCTCCACCAGGCCGTTGACGGCCACGGGCAGGCCGATCGCCTCGCCGCGCGCCTTCGTGTAGGAGACCACCTGGCCGCTGGCCAGGCAGAAGATGGAGACGGCGCACAGGATGTTGTCGTTGCCCGAGCCCGCGTACCAGAGCGCGAGACCACCGAAGATCGCACTGTCGGCGACCCGGTCGAGCGTCGAGTCCAGGAAGGCTCCCCAGCGGCTGGAGCGTCCCAGCTGCCGCGCCATGTTCCCGTCGACCAGGTCGGAGAACACGAAGAGCGTGATGACGATCGTGCCCCAGAAGAACTCTCCGCGGGGGAAGAAGACCAGCGCGCCCGCCATCACCCCGGCGGTGCCGATGAAGGTGACCGCGTCGGGGCTCACGCCGCGTCGGATGAGAAACGCGGCGAACGGTGTGAGAACACGCGTGAAGAATGCACGCGCGTACTTGTTCAGCATGGCCTTCCCGAGGGGTCGGTGAGCCGCGCGGCCCTGTTGGCCACCGGCTGGCCCATCGTAGTCACGCCCTTGACGGACCGGCTCGCCCCCTCACGATCGCGTACGACGTATGGACGCACAGTGACCCGGGTGGAAAGCTCGAAAGCACCGCGGGCGTCGCCGGAGCCGACCCGCACACGGCCCCGCGTGTCCGCGAGCAGCCAGCATCCCCGAGGGGGCTGTGCCTCCTCACCGTGCACGTAACCGGGAGGCCAAGGCATGGGCGACAAGGCGAACGCACACCCCGGAGCCGCCGGCAGGGCTACAGCGGCCGACCACCCCGCGTCCGTACGGAATGTGGTGCTGGTCGGCCACAGCGGATCGGGCAAGACGACTCTGGTGGAGGCCCTCGCGCTGACCGCGGGGGCGGTGAACAGGGCGGGCCGTGTGGAGGACGGCACGGCCGTCTCCGACTACGACGAGATGGAGCACCGGCAGCAGCGCTCGGTACAGCTGTCCCTGGTCCCCGTCGAATGGGGCGGCTACAAGATCAATCTTCTGGACACACCCGGGTACGCCGATTTCGTCGGCGAGTTACGGGCCGGTCTGCGCGCCGCGGACGCGGCCCTTTTCATCGTCTCGGCGGCCGACGGCGTGGACGGCGCGACCCGCATGGTCTGGGAGGAGTGCGCGGCCGTCGGCATGCCGCGGGCCATCGTGGTGACCCACCTGGAGGCGGCCCGCGCCGACTTCAGGGAGATGACACGGACGTGCGCGGAGGCCTTCGGCGCCGACGATCCCGACGCCGTACTGCCGCTGTACCTGCCGCTGCACGGCGCCAAGGGTCCTGACGGGCACGCGCCGGTGACCGGCCTGGTCGGGCTGCTCTCGCAGCGGATCTTCGACTACGCGTCCGGCGAACGCAAGGAGTCCGAACCGGGCGAGGACCAGCTCCCGCTCATCGAGGAAGCCCGGAACAAACTGATCGAGGGGATCATCGCCGAGAGCGAGGACGAGTCCCTCATGGACCGCTATCTCAGCGGCGAGGACATCGACTTCAAGACACTAGTCGAGGACCTGGAACGGGCCGTGGCGCGCGGCATCTTCCACCCCGTGCTCGCGGCGGCGCCCGCGGCCGAGGGCGCCCGGCAGGGCATCGGCACGGTGGAGCTCCTGGAACTGATCACCGGCGGCTTCCCCACCCCTCTGGAGCACCCGGCGCCCGCCGTCACCACACCCGGCGGCACGGCACGGCCCGCGCTGACCTGCGATCCCGACGGGCCGCTCGTCGCCGAGGTCGTGAAGACGGCGTCCGACCCCTACGTGGGGCGCATCTCGCTGGTACGCGTCTTCTCCGGCACCCTGCGTCCCGAGGAGACCGTGCACGTCTCGGGGCACGGCATGGCCGACCGCGGCCACGAGGACCACGACGTCGACGAGCGCATCGGCGCGCTCTCCTCCCCCTTCGGCAAGCAGCAGCGCACCCTCACGCGGTGTATCGCGGGCGATCTGGCCTGCGTCGCCAAGCTCAACCGTGCCGAGACGGGAGACACCCTTTCGGCCAAGGACGACCCGCTCCTGATGGAGCCCTGGGACATGCCCGACCCGCTCCTGCCGCTCGCCATCCAGGCGCACAGCAAGGCGGACGAGGACAAGCTCTCCCAGGGGCTCTCCCGGCTCGTCGCCGAGGACCCGACGATGCGCCTGGAACAGAACCAGGACACCCACCAGGTGGTCCTGTGGTGCCTGGGCGAGGCGCACGCCGACGTCGCCCTGGAGCGGCTGCGCAGCCGGTACGGCGTGCAGGTCGACGTCGTGAGCCACAAGGTCTCCCTGCGGGAGACGTTCGCGGGCAAGTCGGGGGGACGCGGCCGGCATGTGAAGCAGTCCGGCGGTCACGGCCAGTACGCGATCTGCGAGATCGAGGTCGAACCCCTGCCGGGCGGCAGCGGCATCGAGTTCGTCGACAAGGTGGTGGGCGGCGCCGTGCCGCGCCAGTTCATACCGTCCGTCGAGAAGGGCGTACGCGCGCAGGCCGCGAAGGGCGTGGCCGCGGGTTACCCCCTGATCGACGTGCGCATCACGCTGCTCGACGGCAAGGCGCACTCGGTGGACTCCTCCGACGCCGCGTTCCAGACGGCGGGCGCGCTCGCTCTGCGCGAGGCCGCGGCCGACGCCAGGATCCATCTCCTGGAGCCGGTGGCCGAGGTGCGGGTCCTGGTCGGCGACGACCATGTGGGGCCGGTGATGAGCGACTTCTCGGGACGCCGCGGCCGGGTGGTCGGGACCGAGCAGGCGCCGGGCGGGCGCACGCTCGTACGGGCCGAGGTGCCCGAGATCGAGATCGGGCGGTACGCCGTGGACCTGCGGTCCCTCTCGCAGGGCACCGCACGCTTCAGCCGCACCTACGCACGCCACGAGCCCATGCCGCCCCAGCTCTCCGAGAGGATTCGCGAACAGGCCCAGGACGTCTCCTAGTTGAGGTCCGTCGAGGGTCTCCGGCAGGGCGCACCGATGCGCCCTGCCGGATGTCGGTGCGCACAGATACGCTGATGACCTGATCAACAGGTGTGTCAGGCAGGGAAGTCGGGAAGAGCCGCAGCAGCGAAGTATTGCGGCGATGGGGGCGGCAGTGGCGGACGACGTATTCGACTTCAGGCCCGGGGCCCAGGTCCCGCTGTCCGGGGCCGCGGGACAGACGGCGGCGACCAATGCCCTCGCGTCGGCCGCGTACCGCGACGACAAGGCCTCGAAGATCCTCGATGCCAACAACGAATGGCACAAATCCGAGGTGCACAAGGGCCTCTGGTCGCTCATGGCGCCGAATCTGGGCGAGGCGTTCGCGCGGGCCGTGCAGGTGCGGATGCTCGGCGGCGCCCGCAAGCCGCTGATCCAGTCCTTCGGCATGGAACCGCAGTCGATCGTCGAGCACTGCCTCGCGGCGAACAACATCCGCAAGGACCGTGACCGCTGGCTCACCATCGTGATGGTGCTGTGCGGACTGCTGTTCCTGCCCGGACTCCTCGTCTGGCTGCTGCTGTTCACCATCAAGCAGGCCGTCGTCAAGCGGGACAACAAGCGGGCGAGCGCGATCGCCACGGCCGTCATGGTGGCCGTGGCCGTCCTCGCCGTGATCTTCCTCATCAAGCTGCCGGTCGACGGCCTCCTCGGCTGGTACATCCGCGCGGCGATAGTCGTCCCCGTGGTGGGCTGGTTCTGGGCCAAGCAGATCGCCGAGCGCACCGCGAGGGACCTGCGCGAGCGCTGGTCGAGCCTGCTCTCCGGCGGTGGCATCGGCGCGAAGATCCCCGAGGCGGTGCCGGGCAGCCCGGGCGAGACGACGGCCGAGCAGCTCCGCCAGGGCCTGGCCCGCCTCTCCGCCGAGCAGCAGAGCAACTCGGTCTTCTATGCGGGGCCCAAGGGAATACTGGGCATGGGTACCCGCTGGGGCAGCTGGCAGCTCGCCGAGGAGCTGGTCGCCGGCAAGGAAGGCACCGAGATCCACCCGTTCCGCAGCTGGGACGTCATACGGGCGGTGCACGACCAGCTGCGCCTCCTGGAGCGCGGCCCCCTGCACACCGGCGGTTTCACGAAGCCGTCGATAAAGCACTGGATCGTCACCCCCATCGGGGAGAACGCGAAGGCGGTCGCCCGCCCCTCGGGCACGGAGGTCGAGGCCTTCCAGGTCCGGGGCCACGAGGTACAGCGGATCTGCAACGAGCAGCAGTTCGGCGGCGGCAACCGCCACTATCTGGGCTGCCAGTTCACGCTCTGGGACGGCCAGTTGGTCATCACGATGCTGATCACGGTCACCGTCCTGCACGAGACCCTGCGCATCGAGGTCACCGGCCACGCGCTCGGCCCCGTGCACTCCCTGTTCACGAGCAAGCCCGACCCCAAGGTCAAGAAGGTCTCCAAGCCCATCAAGTTCTGGGAGACCACGGAGCGCAAGCTGCCCCTGATCGACGCGGACGAGGTGGTACGCCTCGCGCTGCGCGCCCCCTTCACCTGGTATCCCCCGCTCCTGGACCACCTCGGCGGCAAGCTGGTCCTGCCCGAGCCCTTCGGCCTGCGGCACGCCTGGGCGGACAAGCCGTGGCGGCACCGCTTCATGGCGGACGACGCGCTGCGCGCGGCCACACCGGTGCTGCGCGTGGTGCACTCGGCGGCCATCAAGGTCCTTCAGGAGAACGGCGTCGACACCGAGAAGTTCGGTGCACGCTCCGGCTTCCTCAGCGGCGCGGTCCAGGACCCGATGCCGAGGAAGGCGGACGTGTACGACGCGTGATGCCCTAGGCGGCGGGCCAGGCGTCGGCCAGCATCTTGCGGGTGTCCGCGAGCAGCTGCGGAAGGATCTTCGTGTGTCCGACGACCGGCATGAAGTTCGTGTCCCCGCCCCAGCGCGGCACGATGTGCTGGTGCAGATGCGCGGCGATGCCGGCGCCCGCCACGGTGCCCTGGTTCATGCCGATGTTGAAGCCGTGCGCACCGGACGCGGCCCGCAGCGCCGTCATGGCCTGCTTGGTGAGCTCGCCGAGCTCGGCCGTCTCCGGAGCGGTCAGCTCGGTGTAGTCGGCGACGTGGCGGTAGGGCACGACCATCAAGTGGCCGCCGTTGTACGGGTAGAGGTTGAGCACCGCGTACACCTGCTCGCCGCGCGCGATGACCAGGCCGTCCTCGTCGGATTTGGCCGGGATGGTGCAGAAGGGGCAGCCGTCGTCGGCGCCCGGACCGCTCGGCTTGTTCTCGCCCTGGATGTACGCCATCCGGTGGGGCGTCCACAGGCGCTGGAACGCGTCCTGCGTCCCCACTCCGATCTGCTGCTCCGGCTCACTCGTCATGCAGTGAAGCATATGACTTGCTCCGATCGGAGCGTGTCGGCGGGGCGCCCGCCGGGTGCGGCACCGCGAAGCTGGGTCGATGACCGATGAAAGCCCTCAGACACGCTGGGAGAACCGCACCGAGGCGCTCCTTGCCGTGGCGTCGCTTCTCTTCCTGACCTCGTACGCGGTACAGGTCCTGGCCCCGGGACTGCCCGGGGCATGGCGCAACGTCTGCCTCGCGGTGCTCTGCGCGGCCTGGGCCGTGTTCGCCGTGGACTACGCGGTGCGGTGGCGGCTGAGCGGGCAGGGGCCGCGTTTCCTGCGCACCCACTGGCTGGACACCCTGGTGCTCGTCCTGCCGCTGCTGCGGCCGCTGCGCGTCGTGCACCTCTACGAGACCGTCCAGCGCAGGCACGGGAAGCCGCGTCTGGCGCTGCACGCGCGCGTGGTCGCGTACGCCGGGCTTTCGGCGCTGCTCCTCGGCTTCACCGCGGCGCTCGCCGTGTACCACCACGAGCACACGGCTGCGGGCGCCACGATCCGTACCTTCGGGGACGCCGTGTGGTGGGCGTCGGCCACGCTCGCGACCGTGGGATACGGCGACGAGACACCCGTGACGCCGATGGGGCGGCTGATCGCGGTGGGCCTGATGCTCTGCGGCCTCGCACTGCTCGGCGCGGTGACGGGGTCGTTCTCGGCGTGGATGCTCCAGGTCTTCGCGCGCGAGGACGACGAGAGGCCCCCGGGACGCTGAGCGTCCCGGGGG
>NZ_JBSGSG010000079.1:0-45096 GCF_053606765.1 Streptomyces sp. NPDC055189 | reverse complement strand
CACCCAGAGGGTGCGGCCCAACGGTTGCTTCAGCTCTGCCAAGCGCAGTGCTTAGGCGGAGACGACCTCGATGTTGACCTGAGCGGCAACCTCGGGGTGCAGACGCACGGACGTCGCGTGGGCGCCCAGCGTCTTGATCGGCGCGCCGAGCTCGACACGACGCTTGTCGATCTTCGGACCACCAGCGGCCTCGATCGCCGAAGCGACGTCAGCCGGGGTGACGGAACCGAAGAGACGACCGGCGTCGCCGGAGCGGACGGCCAGACGGACCTTGACGCCCTCGAGCTTGGCCTTGACCTCGTTGGCCTGCTCGATGGTCGCGATCTCGTGGATCTTGCGAGCACGACGGATCTGCTCGACGTCCTTCTCGCCACCCTTGGTCCAGCGGATCGCAAAGTTCCGCGGGATCAGGTAGTTACGGGCGTAGCCGTCCTTGACGTCTACGACCTCGCCGGCGGCGCCGAGGCCGGAGACCTCGTGGGTGAGGATGATCTTCATTAGTCGGTCACCCTTCCCTTATCGCGCGGTGGACGTGTAGGGCAGCAGCGCCATCTCACGGCTGTTCTTCACGGCCGTGGCGACGTCACGCTGGTGCTGCGTGCAGTTGCCGGTCACGCGGCGGGCACGGATCTTGCCGCGGTCGGAAATGAACTTCCGCAGCATGTTCGTGTCCTTGTAGTCCACGTACGTGACCTTGTCCTTGCAGAATGCGCAGACCTTCTTCTTAGGCTTGCGCACAGGCGGCTTCGCCATGTGTTCTCTCCTGTTTGATCAAGAAGTGTGGGAACGGCCCACCCTTGGCCCTGAGGCCTAGAAGGGGGGCTCGTCCGAGTAGCCGCCGCCAGAGCCGCCGGAGCCGCCGGAGCTTCCGCCCCAGCCACCGCCGCCGCCCTGCTGCTGGCCGCCGCTGGCCGGCGCACCGGTCGCCCAGGGGTCGTCGGCGGGAGCACCGCCGCCACCCTGCTGCTGACCGCCACCGGAGCCGCCGCCCCAGTTGCCGCCGCCCTGCTGCTGGCCGCCACCGCCGCCGCCGAATCCGCCGCCCTGGCCGCCTCGACCGGTGGTCTTGGTGACCTTGGCCGTGGCGTTCTTCAGGCTGGCGCCGACTTCCTCGACGTCCAGCTCGTAGACCGTGCGCTTGATGCCCTCACGGTCCTCGTAGGACCGCTGCTTCAACCGGCCCTGCACGACGACGCGCATGCCTCGCTGAAGCGACTCCGCGACGTTCTCCGCCGCCTGACGCCAGACCGAGCAGGTGAGGAAGAGGCTCTCGCCGTCCTTCCACTCATTGGTCTGACGGTCGAAGGTGCGGGGAGTGGACGCGACACGGAACTTCGCGACCGCCGCACCGGACGGGGTGAAGCGCAGCTCGGGGTCGTCGACAAGATTGCCGACTACCGTGATGACGGTCTCGCCTGCCATGGGGGAACCTCTCGGCGGGTTTGCTGCTGGCTGCTTTTGCTGCTGCTACTCGGATCCCGAGTACCGCTGAGCTAGGAAGCTCAGTGGGTCTCGGGACGGAGGACCTTGGTCCGGAGGACCGACTCGTTCAGGTTCATCTGGCGGTCGAGCTCCTTGACGACCGCAGGCTCGGCCTGCAGGTCGATGACCGAGTAGATGCCCTCGGGCTTCTTCTTGATCTCGTACGAGAGACGACGACGGCCCCAGGTGTCGACCTTCTCGACCTTTCCGTTGCCCTCACGGACGACGGAAAGGAAGTTCTCGATCAACGGGGAGACAGCGCGCTCCTCGAGATCGGGGTCGAGGATGACCATCACTTCGTAGTGACGCATGTGGAACCCACCTCCTTTGGACTCAGCGGCCACGGTCGTTCCGTGGCAGGAGGGTCGTGATGCGTACGCAACGGTATCGGCAGCCACTGACAATCGGGCTTCTCGATCAGTAGGCCGATCGGGAGTCCCTGCCATGGCCTGGGCAGACACCGGTGCAGACGGTACACAGTACCCGCACCCGGGCTTCCGGTTGAAATCCGGCGGCCGGCGGGGAGAATCTGTACACATCGGGTGTGCATGGCGCTACGATGCGCCGCCTTACGCAGGAGGTGCCTTATGGCACAGACATTGCGACCGAACACCGCTGGTTCCCTCTTCGCCACGGACGGCAAGGGCCATCCCATGCAGGACGCGCTGCTCGGCGTGACCCTGGTCCTGGGCGTGGTCGCCTTCGTCACGGCGATGTTCCACAACCTCCACCTGCTCAGCTCATGGGCCGGTCTGGCGGGGATCGCCACGGGCGTTTGGGGACATGTCATTTCCGAGACGACTCGCGAGCGCTTCGGTCTGATCCTCGGCCTGGGCGCCTCGGCAGTCGGATTCTTCCTGGGCATGGCCCACGGCGGACTCTTCGGCGGGCTCTGGTAGCCACCCCTCGACGCCCCCGCCGGGCATAGGCCGGGGGCGTAGGTCCCGTACGCCCAGACGGGGCGCTCTCGGGGCACAGTAGGCTTCGGCGCGAGAGCCGGAGCCCCTGTACCCATGGGGACACACCAGCCCGAGGAGCGCCCCGAATGAGTCTGACCCTGAGGACCATCAGTCGCGAGCAGCATCTGGCGTATATCCAGAGCCTGCCGTCGGCAAGTCATTGCCAGGTCCCGGCATGGGCGGATGTGAAGAGTGAATGGCGTTCGGAGAACCTGGGCTGGTTCGACGACCGGACCGGCGAACTCGTCGGCGCGGGCCTGGTGCTCTACCGGCAACTGCCCAAGGTGAAGCGATACCTGGCCTACCTGCCCGAGGGCCCGGTCATCAATTGGTACGCACCGAACCTGGACGACTGGCTGCAGCCGATGCTCGCGCATCTGAAGCGGCAGGGCGCTTTCTCCGTGAAGATGGGCCCGCCGGTCGTCATCCGGCGCTGGGACGCTCCCGCGATCAAGTCGGGCATCCAGAACCCCGAGGTGAAGCGCCTGCGGGACGTGGAGGCCTCGCACATCGAGCCGCGTGCCTTCGAAGTCTCCGACCGGCTGCGGAAGATGGGCTGGCAGCAGGGCGAGGACGGCGGCGCCGGCTTCGGTGACGTACAGCCGCGTTACGTCTTCCAGGTGCCGCTGGCCAATCGCTCCCTGGACGAGGTCCTCAAGGGCTTCAACCAGCTGTGGCGACGCAACATCAAGAAGGCCGAGAAGGCCGGCGTCGAGGTCGTCCAGGGCGGTTACGAGGACCTCGCCGAGTGGCAGCGCCTCTACGAGATCACCGCGATCCGCGACAAGTTCCGGCCGCGGCCGCTGGGCTACTTCCAGCAGATGTGGCGGGCCCTCAACTCCGAGGACCCCAACCGCATGCGGCTGTACTTCGCGCGGCACAACGGCGTGAACCTGTCCGCGGCGACGATGCTCGTCGTCGGCGGGCACGTCTGGTACTCCTACGGCGCGTCGGACAACATCGGCCGTGAGGTCAGGCCCTCGAACGCGATGCAGTGGCGGATGCTCCGCGACGCCTACGCGCTCGGCGCCACCGTCTATGACTTGCGGGGCATCTCCGACTCTCTGGACGAGACGGACCACCTGTTCGGACTGATTCAGTTCAAGGTGGGCACGGGTGGAGAGGCTGTCGAGTACATCGGTGAGTGGGACTTCCCGCTCAACAAGCTGCTCCACAAGGCGCTCGACATCTACATGTCGCGCCGCTGACCTCGCCGACCCGGCACAATTCACTGAGCCACAAATAGTCTTCATACCTCTGATACACCGCAGCCACGAGAAAGGTTCCGGGATCCGGCCATGGCGCTCACGCTCTATGTCGACACCGCGCGCTGGCGGGCACACCACAAGCACGTGCTGGAGCAGTTCCCGGGAATCGTCCCGGTCTGCAAGGGCAACGGCTACGGCTTCGGCCATGAGCGCCTCGCGGAGGAAGCGACCCGCTTCGGCTCCGACGTCCTCGCCGTCGGCACCACGTACGAAGCCGCCCGGATCAAGGACTGGTTCAGCGGTGATCTGCTGGTCCTGACCCCGTTCCGGCGGGGCGAGGAGCCGGTGCCGCTGCCCGACCGCGTCATCCGCTCCGTGTCGTCCCTGGACGGCGTACACGGCCTCGTGGGCGCCCGCGTCGTCATCGAGGTCATGTCCTCGATGAAGCGGCACGGCGTGAGCGAGCAGGAGCTCTCACAGCTGCACGCGGCCATCGAGGACGTACGGCTCGAGGGCTTCGCGATCCACCTGCCGCTGGACCGCACCGACGGCTCGGACGCCGTCGAGGAGGTCATCGGCTGGATGGACCGGCTGCGTGCCGCCCGCCTTCCCCTGCACACGATGTTCGTCAGCCACCTCAAGGCCAACGAACTCGCCCGCCTGCAGCAGCAGTTCCCCCAGACGCGCTTCCGCGCGCGCATCGGTACGCATCTGTGGCTGGGTGACCACGAGGCCACCCAGTACCGCGGCGCCGTCCTGGACGTCACACAGGTGACCAAGGGCGACCGCTTCGGCTACCGCCAGCAGAAGGTCGCCTCCGACGGCTGGCTGGTCGTCGTCGCGGGCGGCACGTCGCACGGTGTCGGCCTGGAGGCCCCGAAGGCGCTGCACGGCATGGTGCCGCGCGCGAAGGGCGTGGCCCGCGCGGGCCTCGCGACGGTCAACCGCAACCTGTCGCCGTTCGTATGGGGCGGCAAGCAGCGCTGGTTCGCCGAGCCGCCGCACATGCAGGTGTCCATCCTCTTCGTGCCCTCGGACGCGCCCGAGCCGAAGGTGGGCGAGGAGCTGGTGGCCCATCTGCGGCACACCACCACCCAGTTCGACCGCATCGTCGACCGCTGATCGCAGCCGGACCGAGCACAGGCCGAAGGGCCGGGAGCGACAACCGTCGATCCCGGCCCTTCGGTCTTTCCCGGCCGCCTCTGCGCCAGCCTGTTCGCTCAGGGTGAAACGTCCGTCGGCGCCGCTCCCCAGCGCACCGGCGCCCCTTCGGTGGAGTGCACCGCGTGCCGCGGCGGATGAGCCGCCTGCCCGAGGACGAAGACGTCCGGTGCGCCGTCCAGGACGCCCCCTGAGGGGTCGTCGTCGCCGGACCGCCGTACCGGGTCTCTCTCCGGCATCAGGATGTCGCGTACGACCATGACGCACAGGTACAGCGTCCCCAGCAGGTGGACCGCGATGGCGAGCTGATATCCCTCGGTCGGCAGGCCCTTGTGGGCGTCTCCGCTCGTCGTGTACGCGAGGTACAGCCAGATCCCCAGGAAGTACGCCACCTCGCACGCCTGCCAGATCAGGAAGTCACGCCAGCGCGGACGGGCCAGCGCGGCGAGGGGGATGAGCCACAGTACGTACTGCGGCGAGTAGACCTTGTTGGTGAGGATGAACGCGGCGACCACCAGGAAAGCGAGCTGCGCGAAGCGCGGGCGGCGCGGCGCGGTCAGACCCAGCGCGCCGACTCCGAGGCAGGCCAGGAGCATCATCGCCGTCGCCAGAGTGTTGACCGTGTCCGTGGACAGCGGGTCGTCCATGCGCTGGGAGAGGATCAGCCAGATCGAGCCGAAGTCGACGCCCCGCTCCTGGCTGAACGTATAGAACTTCGCCCAGCCCTCTCGGATGTGGAAGCCCGTCGAGTCGTGCGTGATCATGACGGGCAGGTTCACCACGAGCCAGGCGCCCACCGCGGCCCCGGCGGTCATGAAGAAGGCCCGCCAGCGTCCCGCCCGCCAGCACAGGATGAGCAGCGGCCCCAGGAGCAGCGCCGGATAGAGCTTGGCGGCGGTGGCCAGGCCGAGCAGGACCCCCGCGGAGAGCGCCCCTCTGCGGGCCCACATCAGCATCGCGGCGGCCGTGAGAGCGACGGCGAACAGATCCCAGTTGATGGTGGCGGTCAACGCGAAGGCGGGCGCCAGGGCGACCATCAGGCCGTCCCAGGGGCGGCGCCGGTGAGTGCGGGCGACACAGACAGCGATGACCGCCGTGCAGGCCATCAGCATGCCCGCGTTGACCATCCAGTAGAACTTCTCCTGGTGCTGGATGCTGCCGCTGCCCGGTGTCAGCCAGGAGGCCACTTCCATGAACACACCGGTGAGCACCGGGTACTCGAGGTACTCCATGTCACCCGGCAGCTTGTCGAAGTAGGGCACGAGCCCGTCGGCGAAGCCACGCCCCTGGTAGAGGTGCGGGATGTCCGAGTAGCAGGCGTGCGTGTACTGCGAGCTCGCGCCCTGGAACCAGGCGCCGTCGTAACACGGCAGCTTCTGCACCATGCCGAGCGCGAACATTCCGATGGCAATGAGCGCGATGACGCGTACGGGGGTCCACCATGTCGCCGCGTACAGCACTCTGCGGCCGATGGGTCCGCCGATCAGCTCGCTGCCGGCCGCGGCGACCTCATCCTCCTTGGTCGGCCGTACGGGCTCCGGCTGTTGTGCACTAGTGGTCTTGTGCACGCTCGTGCGCGTCGTCTCTGCACTGGGCATGCCGCACATCCTGCCGTACGCACCTGAGAACACGGAGAGGGCCGCCACACCGGTGCGGTGTGGCGGCCCTCCTCAGCCTTCATCGGCGCTCCCCGGCGCATGTTTCACGTGAAACCGTACGTTTCACGTGAAACACCCGCACGGGGAACCTCGGTCAGCCTGACGATCCGCGGATGAAGCCTCCGTCGTCTCCACCGTTTTGGCCCGGCGGATCAGGAGTGGTCGGTGGCGACTCCCCGCCTGTACTGCCGTCGGTGTCCCCGCCTTCCGTGGCACCGCCGTCGTTCTCGCACTGCCAGTCCCAGTCTGAACAGGACTCAGTGGGATCGGGGCTTCCGGAGGGAGTCGGAGAAGGCCCGGTGTCCGAGGGAGACGGTGTGGGTGACTTCTCCGGCTCCTCGGTCTTCGACGGGGTCGGGGTCGGAGACGGCGGCGGAGTCTCACCGACGACCATGCCGATCGGAGCCGGGACCGGGAAGTTCTTCACAGGCACATTCTTCAGCGCCTGCTCCATGTAGTCCTGCCAGATCTCCGCGGGGAACGACGCACCGTGGATCTTCTTCTGGCCACCCGTGCCGTACATCTCGAGGAACTCACGCTTCTTGCTCCCCTCGTTGTCGTCGAGCCGGTACATGCTGATCGCGGTCGACAGCTGCGGGGTGTACCCGACGAACCAGGCCGACTTGTTGCCGTCGGTCGTACCGGTCTTGCCCGCGACCTGTCGGCCGCTGAGCTTCGCCGAAGTGCCTGTGCCCTTGTCGACGACGGTCCGGAGCACGTCGGTGACGTTGTCGGCGACCGTCTCGTCGAAGGCACGCTTGGGCTGCGACTCGTGCTCGAAGACGGTGTTGCCCTTGTGCTCGACTTCCTTCACCGAATATGGCTCGTTCTGCTTGCCTCTCGCCGCGAAGGTGGAGTAGGAACCAGCCATCCGGATCGCGCTCGGAGAGGACGTACCGAGCGAGAAGGACGGGTAATTGGAGCTGGCCAGGCTCTTCTCCTTGATACCGGAGAGGATGGCCGCCTCCTTCACCTTGTCCAGACCGACATCCATGCCGAGCTGCACATAGGCAGAGTTGACCGACTCCCGCATCGCCTCGCGCAGATCAATCTGGTAGGTCGGCGGGTTGTAGTCCGCACCACCGTCGTTGGTCTGGTTCCACTCCTTGCCGTTCTTGTCCCTCCAGATACTGCCGTCGTAGTTCTTGATCTTTAGCTTGTTCTCGCCGCTGTAAAGACTCTTGGGGTTGACGATGGTGCGCTCGCCCTCGCCCTGGTCGGCCAACCCGTCCGGATCGCGCGTTCCATCCTTGAATGCCGCCGCAAGCACGAAGGGCTTGAACGTCGAGCCGACCTGCGCACCGGTCTGGTCCGCGTTGTTGGTGAAGTGCTTGGTCGCGTCCTCACCGCCGTAGATGGCCTCGATCGCGCCATCCTTGGGATTCACGGACGCGCCACCGAACTGGACGTGGGTGTCCTTTTTCGGCCGCAGCTTGGTGTTGAGGTTCGCCTTGCGGACCTTGTTCACGGACTTCTCGAGCTTCTCGACCTTCGTCCTGTCGAAGGTCGTGTGGATCTCGTAGCCGCCCTGCTGAAGGTCGTTGGCCGTGATCTGGCCATCGCTGTTGTTGATCACATACGCCTTGGCCAGGTCGACCAGATAGCCGACCTGCCCGCCCAGCTGAGCGTTGGAGCGAGGGTTCTCCAGATCCGGGAAATCCTTGTACTTGGCCCGCCTCTCGGCGGTCAGGTGGCCGTCCTTGACTTCTTCGTCGAGGATCCACCTCCAGCGCTTGGTGGCCCTGGCGGTATTGGCGTCGCGTGAGGCCGCGGGGTCGACCTCGGGCGAACCCGCGGGGTCGTAGTACGTGGCGCCCTTGAGCACCGTCGCAAGGAGCGCGCTCTGGCTGGGGTCCAGTTCCTTGGCGTCCACACCGAAGTAGGCGCGGGCTGCGGCCTGGATGCCGTACGCCCCACGGCCGTAGTAGGCGGTGTTGAGATACCCCGCCATGATCTCTTCCTTGGAGACCTGCCGGCCGACCTTTATGGAGATGAAGAGCTCTTTGAACTTACGCGTGAACGTCTGCGACTGGTCGCCCAGGCGCGCGTTCTTCACGTACTGCTGGGTGATGGTCGAGCCACCCTGGGTCTCGCCGCCCTTGGCCATGTTGACCAGGGCACGCGTGATGCCCATGGGGTCGACGCCCTTGTCGTCCTCGAACGTCTTGTTCTCGGCCGAGATGACGGCGGTCCGCATCTCCTTGGGAATGTCTTCGTAGTCGATGATCTGGCGGTTCGTCTCACCACCGGTCGCGACCATCTGCTTTCCGTCGGCCCAGTAGTAGACGTTGTTCTGCGCCGTGGCCGCATCGTCGACCTTCGGCACGCCCACCAAGGCGTACGCGATTCCCGTGACCGCCATCAGGCTGCCGACGAGCCCGACGAACAGGCCGGTGACCAGGCGCCAGGAGGGTACCCAGCGCCGCAGGCCGTCCTTTTCCGCACGCGGGTAGTCGATGAACCGCTTCTTGCGGGGCTCATGGCCACCACGGCCCCGGCCGCGGCCCGGCCCGTTCGGGCCACCGCCACCGCGCCGACCGCCGCCGGCGCCTCCGCGCCCGGCACCGGCCCCATCGGCCGCTCTGCGGCGGCCGCCGGAACCTACGGAACCGCTGCGCTGCGCGGCACGACGGGCCTCGGCACGGCCGCCGTAGGACCGGTCCCCGTCATCGGGGGCCCCTGATCCGTGCGAGCCGGTAGAGGAAGTGGGCGATCCAGTGGCGCCACGCGGTGCCGCGCGACGGCCCGACGACGCGCCTGGGGTACCGCGTCTGGCCGCGGCGCGTCCGCCGCCCTGCGGCTGCGGCGGTTTGCGACGGTGCTCGCTCATCGAACGATTACTCCTCGGGCAGGCGCAGGTATCCGCGCCTGGAAACGGCGGCTGGTTTCCGGTCCCCCCGAAGTACGGATGAGGCCGTCCTGGCACTCACCCGCACTACACCAGGGACAACGACGCCCTCAGGTGCCACTTGGTTCCCGGCGGTCTGCATGGCGCACAGACTACGCACCGTCAAAACCCTCTTAGGGCAGAAGTTCACCCCAAATCAGGCAAGTTACTTCCTACGAATCGGTGATGTGACGCCGTTCACCGTTTCCCCCCTTGTCTCAGCAAGGAGGCCGTTCTATCGTCTCGATGTATCGAGTCGATACATCAGCTCGGCATAAAGACCGTGTCGACAGACGCTGGCAGACGGGAGGCGAAGATGAGCAGACGCTCCGGCATCCTCGAGTTCGCCGTGCTCGGCCTGCTGCGCGAGTCCCCGATGCACGGCTATGAGTTGCGTAAACGACTCAATACCTCGCTGGGAGTGTTCCGCGCCTTCAGCTACGGGACGCTCTACCCCTGCCTCAAGACGCTGGTCGCCAACGGCTGGTTGATCGAGGAATCGAGCGGCACCCCCGAGGAGGCCCTCGCGGCTCCCCTCACCGGGCGCCGCGCCAAGATCGTCTACCGGCTGACCGCGGAAGGTAAGGAGCACTTCGAGGAGCTGCTCTCACAGACCGGCCCCGACGCGTACGAGGACGAACACTTCGCCGCCCGCTTCGCCTTCTTCGGGCAGACCTCGCGGGACGTACGCATGCGGGTCCTCGAGGGGCGTCGCAGCCGCCTCGAAGAGCGTCTGGAGAAGATGCGCGCCTCCCTGGCCCGTACCCGGGAGCGCCTGGACGATTACACGCTTGAGCTGCAGCGGCACGGAATGGAGTCCGTGGAGCGCGAAGTGCGCTGGCTGAACGAGCTCATCGAGAGCGAGCGAGCGGGGCGGGACCAGCAACGGTCCGCCCCGGACAGCTCCGCTCAGCACGACAGCACATCTGGGGAGTCGGGCGGCCTGCCCCGGCGGCGGGACGAGAACCCGCCGCCGGATCCGTCCGATGACACCGCCAAGTGAGGCCCCGCGGTCCGCGGGGTCTCATCCGGAATACACGAATCACACAGGGAGCAACCGGAATGGGTTCGGTTCGCGTAGCCATCGTCGGCGTGGGCAACTGCGCCGCCTCGCTGGTCCAGGGCGTCGAGTACTACAAGGACGCAGACCCGGACGCCAAGGTCCCGGGCCTGATGCACGTCCAGTTCGGCGAGTACCACGTCGGCGACGTCGAGTTCGTCGCCGCCTTTGACGTCGACGCCAAGAAGGTCGGTCTCGACCTCACGGACGCCATCGGCGCCAGCGAGAACAACACCATCAAGATCTGCGACGTCCCGAACAAGGGCGTCACCGTCCAGCGTGGTCACACCCTCGACGGCCTGGGCAAGTACTACCGCCAGACCATCGAGGAGTCCGCCGAGGCTCCCGTCGACGTCGTCCAGATCCTCAAGGACAAGCAGGTCGACGTCCTCGTCTGCTACCTGCCGGTCGGTTCCGAGGACGCCGCGAAGTTCTACGCGCAGTGCGCCATCGACGCCAAGGTCGCCTTCGTCAACGCCCTTCCGGTCTTCATCGCCGGCACCAAGGAGTGGGCCGACAAGTTCACCGAGGCGGGCGTCCCGATCGTCGGCGACGACATCAAGTCGCAGGTCGGCGCCACCATCACGCACCGCGTGATGGCGAAGCTGTTCGAGGACCGCGGTGTCCGTCTCGAGCGCACGATGCAGCTCAACGTCGGCGGCAACATGGACTTCAAGAACATGTTGGAGCGCGACCGCCTCGAGTCCAAGAAGATCTCGAAGACGCAGGCCGTCACCTCGCAGATCCGCGACCGCGAGCTGGGCGAGAACAACGTCCACATCGGCCCGTCGGACTACGTCGCGTGGCTCGACGACCGCAAGTGGGCGTACGTCCGCCTCGAGGGCCGCGCCTTCGGTGACGTCCCGCTGAACCTCGAGTACAAGCTCGAGGTCTGGGACTCCCCGAACTCGGCCGGTGTCATCATCGACGCCCTGCGCGCCGCGAAGATCGCCAAGGACCGCGGCATCGGCGGCCCGATCCTCTCCGCGTCCTCGTACTTCATGAAGTCGCCGCCGGTCCAGTACTTCGACGACGAGGCCTACGAGAACGTCGAGAAGTTCATCAAGGGCGAGGTCGAGCGCTAAGGCTCGCCGCTCGAAACGTTGTTGAGGGCCCCCGGGTGATCTACCTGGGGGCCCTTCTCACATGTAAGGCTGTGCCCCATGGCTGTCGTCGGTGACCTGCGCGTATTGCTGCGTCTGCGGGATTTCCGGCGCCTGCTCGCCGTCCGGCTGATCTCCCAGGGTGCGGACGGCGTTTATCAGGTGGCCCTCGCCACGTACGTCGTCTTCTCCCCGGAGAAGCAGACCTCGCCGGCCGCGATCGCCTCCGCGATGGCGGTACTGCTCCTTCCTTACTCCCTGATCGGCCCCTTCGCCGGCGTGCTCCTCGACCGCTGGCCACGTCGTCAGGTTTTTCTGTACGGCAATCTGCTGCGGACCGCACTTGCTTCGGTGACCGCGGTGCTGATGCTGAGCGGCGTGCCCGACTGGCTCTTCTACGCCTCCGCGCTCTGCGTCACGGCCGTGAACCGTTTCGTTCTCGCCGGGCTTTCGGCGGCGCTGCCGCGGGTGGTCGATGCCGAGCGCCTGGTGATGGCCAACTCCCTCTCGCCGACCGCGGGGACGCTGGCCGCCACCGTGGGCGGTGGTCTCGCGTTCGCCGTGCGCCTGGTGGGCTCCGACTCGGACGCGGCCGTGGTCATGCTCGGGGCCGCCCTGTATCTCTGCGCGGCACTCGCCTCGCTGCGGATGGCGCGTGAGCTCCTCGGCCCGGACCCCGAGCTGATGAGGCCCCGGCTCGGAGCGGCGCTTGCCGGGACGGCGCGGGACCTGATGGCCGGGGTGCGGCATCTGTCGCAGCGGCGCCCGGCCGCTCACGCGCTCCTCGCGATGACGCTGATGCGGTTCTGCTACGGCGCCCTGACGGTCATGGTCCTGATGCTCTGCCGGTACGCCTGGTCGTCATCGGAGTCCGACGGCCTCGCCCTTCTTGGGCTGGCCGTGGGGGTCTCAGGGGCGGGCTTCTTCGTGGCGGCCGTGGTGACTCCCTGGGCCGTGAGCCGACTGACGGCCGGCGGCTGGATCATCACCTGCGCGGGCGCCGCGGCGATCCTGGAACCGGCGCTCGCTCTTCCCTTCACACCTGTCCCGCTGCTGATCGCGGCGTTCCTGCTGGGCCTGACGACCCAGGGCGCGAAGATCGCCACCGACACAGTGGTGCAGTCGGCGGTGGACGACAGCTTCCGTGGCCGGATCTTCTCGGTCTACGACGTCCTATTCAACGTCGCGTTCGTCGGCGCGGCAGCAGTAGCCGCACTGATGCTGCCGCCTGATGGGCGGTCCGTTCCTCTGGTGGTCACGGTGGCCGTTATCTACGCAGCAATTGCTGCCGCTATGGCCAGGTTTGACGCGCAGTAAGTGTCACATCAGTGACACAGAGCCCCTCTGAACTTCAGAGATGTCACTGCCTCCCTATAACTTACGGACGTCGTATCCGCGCCATCGCGCTTTCGTTCTAGGGGGACCCCCAAGTGACCACACCGCCCCAGGGCCAGAATCCGTACGGCCAGGGCATGCAGCCGCCCCCCGGCCAGCCGGCCCAGCCCGGCCAGCCCGGCGTTCCGCAGCAGCCCTACCCGCCGTACAACCAGGGCGCCCCGGTTCCGCCTCCGGCTGCTCCGAGCGGCGGTCGACGCGTCAACAAGCTGGTTCTGCGGATCGGCGGCGTCATACTCGTCGGCATCCTGATCGCAGTCGGCAAGTGGTACTTGGGCAAGAGCGACGCCGAGACCACCGCCGTCGGTGACTGCCTGCACAACAAGGGCACGCAGTCGCAGCCGGACCTGAAGAACACCGACTGCTCCTCGAGCGACGCCGAGTTCGAGGTCATCGAGAAGTTCGACGACACGAGCAGCGTGAGCAAGTGCGACACGGTCAAGGGGACCGAGGTCTCCTACTACCAGACCGGTGGCGGCCACGACGTGGTGCTCTGCCTGAAGAACAAGTAACGGCATACGCGAAGGGGGCACTGTTTCACGTGAAACAGTGCCCCCTTCGCATGTCCGGATCCGATGCGATGTTTCACGTGAAACATCGCATCGATCCCCACCTCACTCCTGCGCGGCCCACCACTCCTTGAGCGCCGCGATCGCCGCGTCCCGCTCCATCGGCCCGTTCTCCAGCCGCAGCTCCAGCAGGAACTTGTACGCCTGGCCGATCACCGGACCCGGCCGCACGTCCAGGACCTCCATGATCTCGTTGCCGTCCAGATCGGGACGGATCGAGTCGAGCTCCTCCTGCTCCTGAAGCCGCGCAATGCGCTCCTCAAGACCGTCGTACGCACGCGACAGCGCATTTGCCTTGCGCTTGTTGCGCGTCGTGCAGTCGGACCGGGTCAGCTTGTGCAGCCTGCCGAGGAGAGGGCCGGCGTCGCGTACGTAGCGGCGTACGGCCGAGTCCGTCCACTCGCCCGTCCCGTAGCCGTGGAAGCGCAGGTGCAGCTCCACCAGACGTGAGACGTCCTTCACGAGCTCGTTCGAGTACTTGAGCTCCGTCATGCGCTTCTTGGTCATCTTGGCGCCCACCACCTCGTGGTGGTGGAAGGAGACCCGGCCGTCGTCCTCGAAGCGCCGCGTCCGCGGCTTCCCGATGTCGTGAAGCAGCGCCGCGATCCGCAGCGTCAGGTCCGGGCCGTCCTCCTCCAGGGCCATCGCCTGCTCAAGGACGATCAGCGAGTGCTCGTAGACGTCCTTGTGACGGTGGTGCTCGTCACTCTCCAGACGCAGCGCCGGAAGCTCGGGCAGCACATGGTCGGCGAGGCCCGTGTCGACAAGTAGAGCAAGTCCCTTCGCCGGGTTCGGCGAGAGGAACAGCTTGTTCAGTTCGTCACGGACGCGCTCCGCGGAGACGATGTCGATGCGCTCGGCCATCGCCTTCATCGCGGCGACGACGTCCGGAGCCACCTCGAAGTCCAGCTGCGCGGCGAACCGCGCGGCCCGCATCATCCGCAGCGGATCATCGGAGAAGGATTCCTCGGGAGTGCCCGGGGTGCGCAGGACACGCTCTGCCAGGTCCTCAAGACCGCCGTGCGGGTCGATGAAGTCCTTCTCGGGTAGCGCGACGGCCATCGCGTTGACGGTGAAGTCACGGCGCACGAGATCTTCCTCGATGGAGTCGCCGTACGACACCTCGGGCTTGCGCGAGGTCCTGTCGTACGCCTCGGACCGGTACGTGGTGACCTCGATCTGGTAGCCATCCTTCTGGCTCCCGACCGTGCCGAAGGCGATCCCGACCTCCCACACCGAGTCCGCCCACGGCCTGACGATCTTCAGTACGTCCTCGGGGCGGGCGTCGGTCGTGAAGTCCAGGTCATTGCCGAGCCGGCCAAGGAGCGCGTCTCTGACCGATCCGCCGACCAGGGCGAGGGAGAACCCGGCCTCCTGGAAACGGCGGGCGAGGTCGTCCGCGACAGGGGACACACGCAGCAGTTCGCTGACCGCTCGGCGCTGCACCTGGCTCAGTGCGCTGGGATTTTCTTCATTGGCGTTCGGCACAACAGAAAAGGGTACGTGCCCCGGACACCACCGGCCGCCCGGTTTTCGGCGGGCCGCCGGGGCCGCGCGCCCCTCCCCGGCCAGGTCTTCCGATCATGTGGAGCAGTCCGCGGCACTTCGCCACAGCGCACCTCGTTACCATGCGTGGACGCACAACCGACGACCACTGACGACAACGAGGACGGGCAACGCGTGGCCGAGGCGGCAGACTTCCCGGGGACCAGTCCCTCACCTGCCCGCCGGTGGCTGCGGCGTACGGCGGCGGTGCTGGCTGCGGCCCCATTGCTGACCGGAATGCTGCAGCTGTCGGCGGAGCCGACCGCGCACGCCGCGGTACCGGGCGCGGCGGCGAAGGCCACCGGTTCGAGAACCGTGGACGTCTCGCTCGACTCGCTCACACCCGCCGCCCCGTCGGACGGGGACACGGTCACTGTCCGCGGCAAGGTCACCAACGACGGCAAGCAGACGGTGACGGGAGCCGAGGTCGGGCTGCGCCTGGGGCCGGTCCTCAACGGACGCAGCGCGATCGACTCCGCCGCCAAGCGCACCGGCTACCAGCCGGGAGCGGACGGCACGGAGGTCGGCGGCAAATACGTCAAGAAGTTCTCCAAGCTCGCCCCCGGCGTCCCGCAGGACTTCAGCATCTCCGTCCCGGTCAAGGCCCTGGACCTCGGCGCCGACGGCGTCTACCAGCTCGGTGTCTCGCTGACGGGCCGGACCTCCGTCCAGCCGTGGTCCCAGGTGCTCGGCTTCGAGCGGACCTTCCTGCCGTGGCAGCCGGACGCCGCCGACACGAAGACCAAGACAACCTTCCTGTGGCCGCTCATCTCCACGTCGCACCTCACGGCGGAGACCGGCTCGGACGAACAGCAGACACCCGTCTTCACGGACGACGACCTGGCCAAGGAGCTCGCTCCCGGCGGTCGCCTCGAGCAGATGCTGTCCAAGGGCAGCGAGCTCGACGTCACCTGGGTCATCGACCCCGACCTGCTGGCCTCGGTCGACCACATGACGCGGAACTACCGGGTGCAGACCGCCGACGGCAAGAGCACCACCCCGGGCAAGCACCAGGCGGTCGCCAAGGCGTGGCTCAACAAGCTCGAGCAGACGGTGAAGGACAAGAAGGTCGTCGCGCTGCCCTTCGCCGATCCCGACCTCGCCTCGCTCGCCCACAACGGCAGGGCCGTCACCGGATCGCTGGGCCAGCTCAAGGACGCCACCGATGTGGGGGCGAAGGCCGTGGAGGTCATCCTCCACGTCAAGCCGCAGTCGGACTTCGCGTGGCCCGTGGACGGCGCCCTCGATCCGTCGATCGTCGATGTCTCCACCTCTGCCGGCGCTCATACGGTGATCGCCCGGAGCGACAGCCTGCGCGAGTCCAGCGGGCTGCCGTACACGCCCAACGCCGCCCGGCCCATCGGCGGCGGCACGACGGCGGTGGTGGCCGACGCCCGCCTCTCCACGGCCTTCCAGGGCGACATGACGGGGGCCGAGAGCTCCACGCTCGCCGCGCAGAAGTTCCTCGCCCAGAGCCTGATGGTCACGCTGCAGAGCCCGGACAAGCAGCGCAGCATCGTCGTCGCCCCGCAGCGCATGCCGTCCGCCAGCCAGGCCCAGACGATGGCGAAGGCGCTCACCGCTCTCTCCGAGGAACGCTGGTCGGAGCCGCAGGGCCTGTCCGCGGCGGCGAAGGCGAAGCCGGACTCGGCAGCCTCGACCCAGGTACCTTCGGCCAGGTCGTACCCGGCGTCGCTGCGCAAGCAGGAGCTGCCGAAGGACGCCTTCGAGTCCATCCAGGAAACCCAGAACAAGCTCAACCGCTTCCAGACGATCCTCAGCGAGCCCGACCGAGTGATCACGCCCTTCGGGCGGGCCATAGACCGCGAGATGTCGACGTCCTGGCGTGGCCGGGCCGGTGAGGCCCAGACATTCCGCCGGAGCGTGGAGAAGTACCTGAGCACGCTCGTCGACCAGGTGGCGCTGATCTCGAAGTCCGACGCGAAGCTCTCCGGGCGCAGCGCGACGATCCCCGTGACGGTGCAGAACAACCTGGTCCAAGGTGTCGACCACTTGGTTCTGCGCCTGACGTCGACGAACCCCACGCGACTGAAGATCGGCGACAAGGCCTACTACGAGCAGCCGGTCAAGGTCTCGGGCGGACACGCGCAGTCGGTGAAGTTCACCACCACGGCCAATGCCAACGGCCCGGTCGAGGTCTACGCCCAGCTCTATACGCAGGACGGCCAGCCGTACGGCGACAAAGTCCGCTTCGACGTGAAGGTCACGGAGATCACCCTCACCGTGATGCTCGTCATCGCGGGCGGCGTGCTGCTCCTCGTGCTCGCGGGATTCCGGATGTACACCCAGCGCAAGCGGGCAGCCCGTCAGCAGGCCGAGGAAGACCCGGAGGACGGCCCCGAGGGCGAGTCCGGCACGGAGACGGGGGAGGACGACCCCGAGCAGCCGAGTGACCCGACACCGGACACCGCTCCGGAAAGCGCCGACCCATCGGACACGGGTGAGAGAGTGGACCGTTGAGCGATGTCGTGGCCGGTGGGCCCGGGGACGATGAGGTGGGGTAATCCATGAACGCGCCGTACGACGGTGACCGTGGCCAGGGGGCGGGCGATGCCGGCCCTCCTGAGGGCGAGCAGGTGCCACCGCAGCCTGCCCCGGACCTGTATCTCCAGGACGCCTACGACCAGGATCCCTACCGGGCACAGGACCTCACCGCGCAGGATCCGGTGACCGAGGCGCTGTACGACCGCGCCGCGCACCCCCCGCCGCCGCCCGGCTACTACCAGGACCCCCAGCCGCTCTACGCTCAGCCGCCCTCCCCGCAGCACGCCCCGGACCCCCGCGTGTGGGCCCAGACCCCGGCCCCCGAACCCGAAGGCCCGACCCGGCATCTCCCGTACGGCGACGACGCCCGTACGACGCAGTTCGTGGGCGTCGACGACCTGGTCACCCATTCCGGCGAGGAGCGCCACGAGCCGGACGCCTTCGCCCACCTCTTCCGCGACCAGCAGCCCAGCGGCTACCAGCAACAGGGTGCCTACCAGCAGGACGGCTACCCCCAGGGCAACGGCTACCAGCAGCAGGGTGGCTATCCCCAGCAGGGCGGCTACCAGTCCTCCGAGCCCCCGATGGTCCCGGCCCCGGCAGCTCCCCCGGCTCCCGCCCCGGCCCCGCCCAAGTCGGGCGGTGGCGGACGTGCGGCGAGCCTGCTGAAGTCGAGCGCGGTGATGGCCGCGGGCACGTTGGTGTCCAGGCTCACCGGCTTCGCGCGCACCCTGGTCATGGCCGCCGCGATCGGCGTCGGCACCCTCAACGACTCGTACCAGGTCGCCAACGTCCTTCCGACGATGATCTACGTCCTCGTCGGCGGTGGCGCCCTGAACGCGGTCTTCATCCCGCAGCTCGTGCGCGCCATGAAGAACGACGACGACGGGGGCGAGGGCTACGCCAACCGTCTCCTTACGCTCATCATGGTCCTGCTCGCGGGCGTCACCGTCGTCTGTGTGGTGGCCGCGCCGCTGCTCGTACGCATGATGTCGCCGACAATCGCCAATGACCCCGTCAAGTTGGACGTCACGGTCACCTTCGCGCGGTTCTGCATCCCGACGATGTTCTTCATGGGCGTGCACATCGTGCTCGGGCAGGTCCTCAACGCACGCGGCCGCTTCGGCGCGATGATGTGGACGCCGGTCCTCAACAACATCGTGGTCATCACCACCTTCGCGGCGTTCATCTGGGCATTCGGCAGCTTCAACGACACGGGCATCAACGCCACCACCATCACTCCCGAGGGCGCCCGCCTGCTGGGGATCGGCACCTTGCTCGGCCTCGCCGTGCAGGCCCTGGCGATGCTGCCGTACCTGCGCGAAGCGGGATTCAAGCTCCGGCTCCGATTCGACTGGCGCGGCCACGGCCTCGGCAAGGCCGCCCGGCTCGCCAAGTGGACCCTCTTCTTCGTCCTCGCCAACCAGCTCGGCATGGTCGTCGTCACCCAGCTGGCCACCAGCGCGGGTGCGACCGCCGAGAAGCTGGGTCACCCCGGCACCGGCATCACCGCGTACAACTACGCGCTGCTGCTGTGGCAGATGCCGCAGGCGATCATCACGGTCTCGGTGATGACCGCGGTGCTGCCCCGTATCTCCCGCTCCGCCAACGACGGAGACCCCGCCGCGGTCCGGGACGACATCTCCTACGGCCTGCGCACCTCGGCCGTGGCGATCGTGCCGTGTGCCTTCGCCTTCATCGCCCTGGGCGTTCCGATGGCGACCCTGCTCTACGCCAGTTCCGGCTCGGGCGCACTGAACATCGGCTACACCCTGATGGCCTTCGGCCTCGGCCTCATCCCGTACTCGGTCCAGTACGTCGTTCTCAGGGGCTTCTACGCCTACGAGGACACGCGCACGCCGTTCTACAACACGGTCATCGTCGCGGCCGTCAACGCCGCGGCATCCGCGGTCTGCTTCTTCGTCCTTCCCGCCCGGTGGGCCGTCGTCGGCATGGCGGCGTCCTACGGCCTCGCCTACACCGTGGGTGTAGGCGTTGCCTGGCGTCGGCTGCGCAAGCGGCTGGGCGGCGATCTGGACGGCGCACAGGTGGCACGTACGTACACGAGGCTCATCGGCGCATCGATCCCGGCGGCCCTCATCTCCGGAGCCGTCGGCTACGGGATCCTCAAGACTCTGGGCGACGGTGCCGGTGGTTCCCTCATCGCGTTGGTGGTCGGCGGAGTCGTCCTCGGGGGCGTGTTCTTCATTGCCGCCCGAAAGATGCGGATTGCGGAGCTGAATTCCATGGTCGGGATGGTCCGCGGCCGTCTCGGACGATGAGATCGGGGAGTTCGCACAACCATCACCGGCTACTGCGTGTCGTGCATAGCGCCGGACTGTGGGCACAATTGGCTTTGGCGTCTGACGAAGCGCGATGGATGGGGAGGCAGGAACGACGGTGGCGGAACGGAGTACGGCTGCCGTCGACGTGGCAGACAACAGCGGCGATGAGCCGCTGACCGCGAAGGCGGACGAGGCCACGGCCGACGGGGTGGCCCAGACCCGGGAGCGGGAAACGGTAGAAGAAGGCACGGCAGAAACCGGTGAGCCCACTGGCCCGGGGGCGGCATCACCCCCCGAGCTGCACAGCGGCCACAAGCTCGCCAGACGCTACCGACTCGAAGAGTGCGTCACCCGTCTGGACGGTTTCAGCAGCTGGCGTGCAGTGGACGAGAAGCTCCGCCGCGCTGTCGGCGTGCATCTGCTGCCCGCCGACCATCCACGGGCACGATCGGTGCTCGCCGCGGCCCGCTCGTCGGCGCTGCTAGGCGACCCCCGCTTCGTGCACGTCCTGGACGCGGTCGAGGAGAACGACCTCGTCTACGTGGTGCACGAGTGGCTGCCCGATGCCACGGAACTCACCGCGCTGCTCGCTGCGGGCCCTCTTGAGGCGCACGACGCGTACCAGCTCGTCAGCCAGGTCGCGCAGGCCATGGCTGCCGCCCACCGTGAAGGACTCGCCCACCTGCGACTGACCCCGAGCGCGGTGCTGCGGACGTCCTCCGGCCAGTACCGCATCCGTGGCCTCGCCGTGAACGCGGCGCTCCGCGGCATCAGCTCGGACACTCCGCAGCGCACGGACACCGAAGCGGTCGGCGCACTGCTGTACGCCTCGCTGACCCAACGCTGGCCGTACGAGGATGACGCGTACGGCCTCTCCGGGCTGCCCAAGGGCGTCGGCCTCATCGCACCCGACCAGGTGCGCGCAGGCGTGCACAGGGGCCTCTCGGAGCTCGCCATGCGCGCGCTCGTGAACGACGGTGCGACCGCCTCCCGCCAGGAGCCGCCGTGCACGACGCCGGAAGAGCTGGTGAAGGCGATCGGCGAGATGCCGCGCATCCGCCCGCCCGAGCCCGTGTTCACCGCACCGCCCGAGTACCAGCGCACGACCTATCAGCAGGGCACGTACGGCCGGACCACGCCTCGTCCTCCGGGCGCCACCCAAACGATTCCGGCCCCGCCGCCCCCGCTGCAGACGCGTACCGGAAAGGCCCTCAAGTGGGCCGTGTCCGCGCTTTTGATCGCGGCCCTTGGTCTTGGCAGCTGGCAGCTGGCGGACGCGCTGATGGACCGGAACAATTCCGATGACCCCGGCAGCTCGGACACCTCCGACGAGGGCGACAAGAGCAAGCCGAAGACTGTGCACCCCATCAAGATCGCGGATGGCCAGGAGTACGTCCTTGAGGGCGGGCCGCAGGATCTTCCGGGTGTCCCCAACACGTACGACGGCGATGAATCGACGTACTGGCGGTCCAAGAGCTTCATAGAGGGTCCCAAGCTGGCTCCGTACAAGCCCGGCGTCGGAATCGTCTACGACCTCGGCAAGAAGCAGGACGTGTCGACGGCGTCGATCGGTCTCCGCTACCTCGGTGACCGCACGACGATCGAGCTGTACGCCGCGAACTCGATGTCCTCGTCGACGCCCCCGAGCTCGATGAAGAAGATCGGGACCGTCACGACTCAGGGCAAGGATGCGAAGTTCAAGGCAAAGAAGCCTGTCGCGACGCGGTACGTGCTCGTCTGGATCACCCATGTTCCGAGCTCGCCCCGGGATCAGTACAGCGGTGCTGGGTACAAGCAAGCCATCACGGATGTGAAGTTCACGGGCTGAGGCCGAGGCTCACCGGGGGAGGGGGTTCGACGGTGGACGACACCACGCACGGCGAGATGAGCGATCAGGACCTCCTGGCCGCGCATGTGGCCGGAGACAAGGACGCCTTCGGCGAGCTCGTCCGGCGCCATCGCGATCGTCTGTGGGCCGTGGCCCTGCGCACGCTGGGCGACCGCGAGGAGGCCGCTGACGCGGTCCAGGACGCCCTGGTCTCCGCCTATCGCGCCGCACACACCTTCCGCGGCCAGTCGGCCGTCACGACGTGGCTGCATCGGATCACCGTGAACGCCTGCCTCGACCGGGCGCGCAAGGCCTCGTCCCGGAAGACCTCTCCGATCGACGACACCGAACGGCTGGAGCAGCTGCTCGAACCGCACGAGTCAGCGGCGGCCCCCGTCGAGCGGGGCGATCTGCACCGCGAGCTCGTCGAGGCGCTGGGAACCCTGCCGCACGACCAGCGCGCCGCCCTCGTCCTGGTGGACATGCAGGGCTACCCGGTGGCCGAGGCGGCCCAGGTGCTCGAGGTGCCCACCGGCACCGTGAAGAGCCGCTGCGCCCGCGGCAGAGCAAGACTGCTGCCGCTGCTCACTCACCTGCGCACGGAGACGCGTACGCGGCGTGGAGACAGCGGCGACGACAACGACGACAAGAAGTCGGGCCCGGGAAGGAACCGGACGCAGGGGACATCCGTCCCACCTGCAGCGGAACCACGGGATGCGGGACCAAGCGATTCAGCTGCTGTGAAGGGCGGAGGTGGGCGAGCGTGACAACCACGACCGACTCGGCCGGGCACCCAGAAGTCGCTGAGATCTCCGACCTCACCGAGGGACTGCTCCCCCCGTCCCGGACCGTCGATGTACGACGCCACCTGGACGACTGCATCCTCTGCGCCGATGTCTACGACTCCCTGGAAGAGATCCGCGGGATGCTCGGCACGCTGCCGGGGCCGCCGCGGATGCCGGCCGAGGTCGCCGGACGCATCGACGCGGCACTGGCGGCGGAAGCACTCCTGGACTCCATCGCACCCGGCTCCGTCGGGTCGGTCGATCCGGATCCGATGCTTGAGCCTGCGGTCGCCGCGCGTGTTTCACGTGAAACATCGCCCGCCTCCGGTGAACCCCGTGATTCCTCGGGGCCGTCCGAGCCATCTCGCGTTTCCGCCTCCCCGCCCATGGACCGGCCCGCAGGACACTCTCGCGCCGCCACCGGGCCCCGGCGTGGAGGCCGGTTCCGGAGCGGCCGTCGGCGCAACGTAGTACTCGGCGCCGTTCTCACGGCTGCTGCCATCGGTCTCGGTTCCCTGTTGATACAGAACGTGGGCGGCGACTCGGGTGGCACGAGCGAAACGGCATCGGGCCGCCGGGACTCCGCGCATGCCTTCTCCGAAGGCAAGCTCAAGGGGCAGGTGACCGACCTGCTCGCCAAGTCGCCCACCGTCGGACCCGACGTCGGCAGCGACAAGCCGTCCTTCGATGTGCGGTCCAGCCCGGAGTCCCCGAAGGACAAGACCGTGCCGAAGCGCGAGGCCACGGTCGCCGTCCCGGACTGCATCCAGCTCGGCCTCGGCAACAGGATTCCGCTCGCCGCCGAGGAGGGCACCTTCAAGGGCAAGGACGCCTACCTCGTCGTGGCGTCCCATGACTCCGACAGCTCGAAGGTCTCCGCGTACGTCATCGACGCGACGTGCGTGGACAAGGCGTCGTCCGCCACGGCTGCGGGCAAGGTGCTGCTGACCAACTCCTACGCGCGGCCCTGACCCTCTCACCGCTGCGGCGGAAGACTCGACCCGGCGTGGCATCCTGACGTCTCCGGCATGCTTCCGTGCGCTCTGACACGTCGGGAATGCATGCCCCGTAGGATCCGTTGGGTGGGGTGAGAGACCTGATACAGGCACCCACCAGCAGTACGCAGCAGTCTCCAGAGACGAGGAATCAAGCCGTGACCGACGTCCGTAACGTGATCATCATCGGCTCCGGGCCCGCCGGCTACACGGCGGCGCTCTACACCGCGCGAGCGTCGCTGAAGCCCCTGGTGTTCGAGGGCGCCGTCACCGCAGGCGGTGCGCTGATGAACACCACCGAGGTGGAGAACTTCCCCGGCTTCCAGGACGGCGTCATGGGCCCCGACCTCATGGACAACATGCGGGCGCAGGCCGAGCGCTTCGGCGCCGAGCTGGTGCCGGACGATGTGGTCTCCGTGGACCTCACCGGAGAGATCAAGACCGTGACGGACACGGCGGGCACCGTGCACCGCGCAAAGACCGTGATCGTGACGACGGGCTCCCAGCACCGCAAGCTCGGCCTGCCGAACGAGGACGCGCTCTCCGGCCGCGGCGTCTCCTGGTGCGCGACCTGCGACGGCTTCTTCTTCAAGGACCAGGACATCGCCGTGATCGGCGGCGGAGACACCGCGATGGAGGAAGCGACCTTCCTCTCGCGCTTCGCCAAGTCCGTGACGATCGTGCATCGCCGCGACAGCCTGCGAGCCTCCAAGGCGATGCAGGAGCGCGCGCTGGCCGACCCGAAGATCAGCTTCATCTGGGACAGCGAGGTCGCCGAGATCAAGGGCGAGCAGAAGCTCTCCGGACTGACGCTGCGCAACCTGAAGACGGGCGAGTCCTCCGAGCTGCCCGTCACCGGTCTGTTCATCGCGATCGGCCACGACCCGCGCACGGAGCTTTTCAAGGGCCAGCTCACGTTGGACGACGAGGGCTACCTGAAGGTCGACGCGCCTTCGACCCGGACGAACGTGCCCGGCGTCTTCGGCGCCGGTGACGTCGTCGACCACACGTACCGCCAGGCGATCACGGCGGCCGGCACCGGTTGCTCCGCCGCCCTCGACTCCGAGCGGTTCCTCGCTGCCCTCGTGGACAGCGAGACGGCCGCAGCGACCGTCTGACATCCCATCCTCCCCACCGCAACACCGAGTTAAGGAGCCCGCCGTGGCCGGCACTCTGAAGAACGTGACCGACGCCTCCTTCGAGGAAGACGTCCTGAAGAACGACAAGCCCGTCCTGGTGGACTTCTGGGCTGCCTGGTGCGGCCCGTGCCGCCAGATCGCGCCGTCCCTCGAGGCGATCGCGGCCGAGCACGGCGACAAGATCGAGATCGTAAAGCTCAACATCGACGAGAACCCGGGCATCGCGGCCAAGTACGGCGTCATGTCCATCCCGACCCTGAACGTGTACCAGGGCGGCGAGGTGGCCAAGACGATCGTCGGCGCCAAGCCGAAGGCCGCCCTTGAGCGCGATCTCGCGGACTTCATCGCCGAGTAATGAGCGGCGCCGCGACAAGCGGCGCGTTGTTTCACGTGAAACACGAATGGGCCAGCCCTCCGGGGCTGGCCCATTCGCATGACAGGGGAAGGCGAGTCAGAGCGGTCGGAGCACGGGCTCCTTCTGCACCGCCCCGAGCAGTCGGTCGAGCGCCATCTCGACGTCCTCCTTCCAGGAGAGCGTCGTGCGCAGCTCAAGCCTCAGCCGTGGATACGAGGGGTGGGGGCGGACGGTCTTGAACCCCACCGCCAGCAGATGATCCGCCGGAAGCACGCAGGCGGGTTTCTCCCATCGGGCATCCCCGAACGCCTCGATCGCCTTGAACCCGCGCCGCAGCAGATCCTTCGCGACCGTCTGGACGATGACGCGACCGATCCCCTGGCCCTGATAGCCCGGCATGATCCAAGCGGTCATCAGCTGCACGGCATCGGGCGATACGGGGCTCGTCGGGAAGGCGGTGGCACGGGGCACGTACGCCGGCGGGGCGTACAGCACGAAGCCGACCGGAACATCGTCGACGTAGACGACTCGGCCGCAGGATCCCCACTCGAGCAGGACGGCGGAGATCCACGCCTCTTTCTCGAGCTCCGGCGTACCGGCCTTTACCGCGGCTTGGCCGCTGACCGGATCCAGCTCCCAGAAGACACACGTCCGGCAACGCTGGGGAAGGTCCGGAAGGTTGTCCAGCGTGAGCGGTACGAGCCGACGCCCCATGAAGGCTGTTCCTCACTTCCTTCGCCCGCCGCGTCTCGGGCGGCGGTCAGAGCGCTCCGTTCCTTCAGCAGGCTGCCGACGAATCCGCCGACCGCTCCCAGCCCAAGGCCCGCAGTCATCAATCCGGTGCGGCTCACCGATCGCATGGCCCTCCCCTCCCCAATGAGGTGCTGCCAGCTGGATGCGCCATACCCAATCGCATCGTATCCACGATGCGATTGCACCGATACCGTAAGAAAGCAAAGAGCGGGCCGTGTTCCGGTACACACCGGACACGGCCCGCTCTCAGCAGGACCTTCTGAGGAGACTCAGCCCTTTTCGCCCTCGGCCGTGTCGTCCTCGGCAGGCTCCTCGGCGGAGTCCTCAGCGATCCCATTCATCAGGACCGGGCCCTCGCCCGGAGCGAGCGTCGCGAGGATGCGCTCCAGGTCTTCCAGCGAGGCGAAGTCGACGACGATCTTGCCCTTCTTCTGCCCCAGGTCCACCCTCACGCGGGTCTCGAACCGATCGGAGAGACGAGTGGCAAGGTTGGTGAACGACGGCGACACCCGAGAGCCGGCACGCGGCCCCTTGGCCCGCGGAGCGCTCTGCGGACGCGAACCCATGAGGGTCACGATCTCCTCGACGGCGCGCACCGAGAGCCCCTCGGCCACGATCCGGAGAGCCAGGCGGTCCTGCTCCTCCGAGTCCTCGACGGAGAGCAGAGCACGAGCGTGGCCCGCGGACAGCACGCCGGCAGCCACCCTGCGCTGCACCGCCGGCGACAGCTTCAGGAGCCGCAGCGTGTTCGAGACCTGCGGGCGCGAACGGCCGATCCGGTCCGCCAGCTGGTCGTGCGTGCAGTTGAAGTCCTTGAGCAGCTGGTCGTAGGCGGCAGCCTCTTCCAGCGGGTTCAGCTGCGCACGGTGCAGGTTCTCGAGGAGCGCGTCCAGGAGGAGCTTCTCGTCGTCCGTCGCGCGGACGATCGACGGGATGCGCTCGAGACCGGCCTCACGGCAGGCCCGCCAGCGCCGCTCACCCATGATGAGCTCGTAGCGTGAGGGCTCCACCTGTCGCACGACGACAGGCTGGAGAAGCCCGACCTCCTTGATGGAGGTCACCAGTTCGGCAAGGGCGTCCTCGTCGAAGACCTCACGGGGCTGCCTCGGGTTGGGCGTGATGAAGTCAAGGGGCAGCTCGGCGAAGTGCGCTCCGACCGAACTTTCCTCGGCCTCCGCCGCTGCGTTCGGCGGCTCCTCCGTTTCATGTGAAACAGGGCTCTGCGGGAGCGCCGCCACCTTCGCGGCCGCCACACCCCGCTCGGCGGTGAGTACCGGTACAGCGCTGGGCGAGGCCGCAGCTCCGCTCATGGCCTGGGCGGTCGACTTCTCCGTCGGGGCCGCAGGGATCAGGGCGCCGAGCCCACGACCCAGCCCTCTCCGTCGCTCGCTCACTGCATCCCCTCCGTCGTGCTGTGCTGATCATTCTGAGCGCCCATGTGGGCGTGCTGAACGTCGTACCGAATACCGACGCCGCGTAGCGCGATCTCACGTGCCGCCTCGAAGTACGAGAGGGCACCGCTCGACCCCGGATCGTAGGTGAGCACGGTCTGTCCGTAGCTCGGCGCCTCGGAGATGCGGACCGAGCGGGGAATGCTCGTCCGCAGGACCTCTTCGCCGAAGTGGGTGCGCACCTCGTCCGCCACCTGTGAAGCGAGCCGGGTGCGGCCGTCGTACATGGTGAGCAGGATCGTCGAGACGTGCAGATGGGGGTTGAGGTGCCCACGCACCAGGTCGACGTTGCGCAGGAGCTGACCAAGGCCCTCGAGTGCGTAGTACTCGCACTGAATGGGGATCAGCACCTCCGCGCCGGCCACCAGAGCGTTGACGGTCAGCAGGCCGAGCGACGGCGGGCAGTCGATGAGGATGTAGTCCAGCGGCTGCTCGTACGCCTGGATCGCCCGCTGCAGTCGGCTCTCCCGTGCTACCAGCGACACCAGTTCGATCTCCGCACCGGCGAGATCGATGGTGGCCGGGGCACAGAAGAGTCCTTCGACATCGGGGACCGGCTGCACGACTTCGGAGAGCGGCTTGCTGTCGATCAGCACGTCATAGATGGACGGCACTTCCGCGTGGTGGTCGATACCCAGAGCCGTGGAGGCGTTGCCCTGCGGGTCGAGGTCGATGACCAAGACGCGGGCGCCGTGCAGAGCGAGTGAAGCGGCGAGGTTGACGGTTGTCGTCGTCTTGCCCACTCCACCCTTCTGGTTGGCAACCACCATGACTCGGGTCTGCTCGGGTCGTGGCAGGCCCTCGCCTGCACGACCCAGGGCTTCCACCGCCAGTTGGGCAGCTCGACCGATAGGGGTGTCGTCCATCGGGGGCGGTGTTTCACGTGAAACATCCTCCCCCGCCGACTCGGTACGGGGACCGGGGACCGGATCGGTCATCGGTCCCGCGATGTTGGCGTCGGACCGCAAGGATTCACTCTCCTCGACTTCAGGCTCGCAATGAACAGAGCCTCCCATGCTTTGAGGGTCATGAACCAGCGAGGCCCGGTCTTCTGTGGACGAATCCACCTCTGTGGACAACTCCGTCCCCTTGTCGAGGGAACCGAGTGGGCGGCGGTCGCGGGGTTCAGCAGCGCGGCCGCGACTGATGATGCCATGCAGCAGTGAGCGACGTTTCACGTGAAACACGATGCACGGCAGCCGGGGTGCCGCTTGCGCGACACCCCGGTATGCGTACGTTTGGCATCTTTTGTGGAGTACGACTCGTCGTCAGGACGGATGAACGACGAGGGGCGGACCGCTCAGCGACGACGTCGGGTCCGCCCCGTCCGGGCGGCCTTCGCGCGCTTGGCCGCAAAGCGCACACCGCCGGGGCTCTCCCCGACCTCGACCCGTACGACCGTGGACAGCGGGTCCACCACGCCCTCACCGACGTGCAGCACCGAAGTGGTCACCGCGCCGAGCTTGCCCAGGGCAGCCCCTGCGGCCTTGACCTCTTCCTCTGCCGTGTCGCCCTTGAGCAACAGCATCTCCCCGTACGGACGCAGGAGCGGCACTCCCCAGGCCGCAAGGCGGTCCAGCGGCGCCACAGCCCGCGCGGTCACCACGTGGACGGGAGGCAGCTTGCCAAGGACCTCCTCGGCGCGGCCACGTACGACGGTCACGTGGTCGAGTCCGAGCAGCTCGACCACTTCGGTGAGGAAGGTCGTCCGCCGCAGCAGCGGCTCGAGCAGCGTGATCTTCAGGTCCGGCCGGACGAGGGCCAGCGGAATGCCCGGCAGACCCGCCCCCGAGCCGACATCGCACACCATCACGTTCTCGGGCACGACCTCGGAGAGGACCGCGCAGTTCAGCAGGTGCCGCTCCCACAGTCGAGGGACTTCGCGGGGGCCGATCAGTCCGCGCTGCACTCCCGCGTCGGCCAGCAACTCCGCGTACCGGACCGCGTCCGAGAAGCGCTCACCGAATACCGCCCGGGCCTGCTCGGGCGCCGAGGGGAGCTCCGCTGCCTCCGTCACGAGGACCGTCCTTCCGTACCGCACTGGTGTGGCTGACTATCAGGCTGACAAAGACCGGCCCCGCCTGCGAGCAGACGGGGCCGGGGAAACAACGTGCGATCAGGCAGGAAGCACGACGACGAAGCGCTGCGGCTCCTCGCCCTCGGACTCGCTGCGCAGACCGGCGGCCTTGACCGCATCATGCACGACCTTGCGCTCGAAGGGCGTCATGGGCTTGAGGTTGACCGGCTCGCCCGAGCTCTTCACCTCGGCCGCTGCCTTGGCGCCCAGCTCGGAGAGCTCCTCGCGCTTCTTGGCGCGGTAACCCGCGATGTCCAGCATCAGGCGGCTGCGGTCACCGGTCTCGCGGTGCACCGCGAGGCGGGTCAGCTCCTGGAGCGCCTCCAGGACCTCACCGTCACGGCCGACGAGCTTCTGCAGATCGCGGCTGTTCGAGTCGCTGATGATCGAGACAGCGGCGCGGTCGGCCTCGACGTCCATGTCGATGTCGCCGTCGAGATCGGCGATGTCCAGCAGACCCTCAAGGTAGTCCGCCGCGATCTCACCCTCCTGCTCAAGACGGGTGAGAGTGTCGCCGGCCTCGACCTCGGCCTCGGCGGGGGCGGTGGTGCCTTCCGTCACGGGATGGACTCCTTCTACTTCTTGGACGGGTGCTTGGGCCGCTGCTGGCCCTTGCGCTGCCCCGACTTGGCTTGGCGTGCGTTACCTGACCCGGACTTGCCGCCCGCGGGCTTGTCCTTGGGAGCGGCATCCTGAGGCTCGTCCTGAGTCTTCTCCAGTGACGTCTTCGCATCCGAAGCCGTCTCCGTGTCGCTCTCCGCCTTGCTGTGGGCGGCGGCCGACTGGCGCTGCGACTTGCTCTGGCGCTTGGGCTGCTGTCGCTTCGGGGCACCGCCACCGGCGGCCGGAGTGCCGTCCTCGGTCTCCGTGGCGACAGAGGACTCGCTCGGCGCGACGGTGCCGTCGGCCTGGGCCACCAGGCCTTCCTTGCTCAGACCGTTGATGAACTTGCGCTCGAACTCGTTGCGGTCGCGGCCCTTGGCGACGATCGCCTTGATGACGTTCGTGTTGCCGCGGCCCCGCACCTTCTTGGTGTGCGTGAGCTGCTTCTGCAGGCGCTCCAGGAACGCGGCCTGGGCCTTGGAGCCCGGAGTCGGGTTCCGGCGGATCACGAACATCTGCTGACCCATGGTCCACACGTTGGTGGTCAGCCAGTAGACGAGGACACCGACGGGGAAGTTGATGCCGAACACGGCGAACATGACCGGGAAGACGTACATCAGCATCTTCTGCTGCTGCATGAACGGCGTCTTGACCGTCGTGTCCACGTTCTTCGTCATCAGCTGGCGCTGCGTGTAGAACTGCGAGAACGACATCAGGACGATCATGATCGCGGTCACGACGCGGACGTCGGTCAGCGAGGCGTGGAGGGCCTGGACCTTCTCCTCGCTGTCCATGAACTTCGCGGCCAGCGGGGCGCCGAAGATGTGCGCCTTCTGCGCGCTCTCGAGCAGCGGCTTGTCGATGACGCCGATGGTGTCGTTCGACGCGATGCCGGAGAGCACGTGGTACAGGGCGAAGAAGAACGGCGACTGCGCCAGGATGGGAAGGCACGAGGAGAGCGGGTTGGTACCCGACTCCTTGTACAGCTTCATCATCTCTTCGGACTGGCGCTGCTTGTCGCTCTTGTAGCGCTCCTGGATCTTCTTCATCTCGGGCTGCAGCGTCTGCATCGCCCGGGTCGCCTTGATCTGCTTCACGAAGAGCGGGATCAGGCAGATACGGATCAGGATCACCAGGGACACGATGGACAAGCCCCAGGCCCAGCCCGTGTCAGGACCGAAAATGGCCCCGTACAGCGAGTGGAACTGGACGATGACCCAGGAAACGGGTGTCGTGATGAAGCTGAACAGACTGGCAATCGTGTCCACTAATCAGGCTCCTTGAGCATGGGACGGAGTCTCGGCGGCCGGGCCAGGGGTATCCGGGGAGCTCTCCCCGGACGGCACGCCAGCGGCGGCGGTCCCGCCCGTGCGTTCGCGCCACATGGCGCGCAGCATCTCGTGCCACCGCGGGCGCTTGCGCGGCGGGACATGGTCGACACCACCGAGCGACCACGGATTGCACCGCAGGATGCGCCAGGCCGTCAGCGCCGTTCCCTTGATCGCACCGTGCCGGTCGATGGCCAGGTAGCCGTAGCGGGAGCACGACGGGTAGTACTTGCACACCGGGCCGAGCAATGGACTGATCGTCCACTGGTACAGCTTGATCAGAGCCAGCAGTGGGTACTTCATCGAGCGCCCCCTCCCAGCAGCCGCTGAAGAGCGGCATCCAGGTCTCGGGCCAGCTGTGCATGGGTGGCGTCACCCGCACCGGGCAACGCTCGTACGACTACCAGGCTACCGGGGGGCAGCTGAGCCACCCGGTCACGCATCAGATGGCGAAGCCTGCGCTTCACCTTGTTGCGTACGACTGCGCCGCCAATGGCCTTGCTCACGACGAAACCCGCACGCGTCGGGGAAACGCTCTCCCCAGGCGCGTGCGGGTCCGTTGCACCGCTACGTAGATGGACGACGAGAAGCGGGCGTCCGGCCCGTCGTCCTCGGCGTACCGCGGTCGCGAAGTCTTCGCGCCGCCTCAGCCGATGCTCGGTAGGCAGCACGACGTCATGACCTAATGCGATCAGGCGGAAAGGCTGGCGCGACCCTTGCCACGACGGTTCGCGAGGATCGCGCGACCGGCACGGGTGCGCATCCGCAGGCGGAAGCCGTGGGTCTTGGCGCGACGGCGGTTGTTCGGCTGGAAGGTGCGCTTGCTCACTCGGGGGCTCCAGAAATGATTGTGTGGTGGCGGGACATCGCCTGGCTGTCACCGTGCGCCCACGAGAAGCTCGCGAATACGCACCGAGTGCACCGCTTCACAATCACAGATCGTGATCTTTGCCCATCGGAGGCAGGCGGCAGCAGCCATCGACAACTCGACCTGGTCACGGTACGCGGGGCTACGCCATCCGGTCAAACCGACCGTCAGGGGGAGACACTGTGCACAGCCTGTGGACAACAACTTGAACCGCAGCCGTTGCCCTGACTACCGTGGCCAAACTCCGATTCATTCCCTTCTCCCTCCCCATCCCGATTTCCGTCCCTAGAAACCACACCTTCGTGGGACCCCGTGAGAGAGCGTGCCTTGTGGCTGACGTACCTGCCGATCTTGCCGCAGTGTGGCCACGAGTTCTGGAGCAGCTGCTGGGTGAGGGGCGGGGGCACGGTGTCGACGCGAAGGACGAGCGCTGGATCAAGCGCTGCCAGCCGCTCGCGCTGGTCGCGGACACCGCACTGCTGGCCGTACCGAACGAATTCGCCAAGGGCGTGCTCGAGGGACGGCTCGCACCCATTGTCAGCGAGTCGCTGAGCCGCGAGTGCGGCCGCCCGATCCGTATCGCCATCACGGTGGACGACTCGGTCGGCGACCCCATGGACCGGCCCACCCCGCCGGCGCCGCCGCTCCAGCAGCAGCCCGGTCAGCAACAGCAGCAGCGCTACGAAGATCCCGAGCAGCACCAGGGCCCCGGTCAGGGACATGAGTCGTACGACGCTTACGGGCGCCGCGTACCGGACGAGCACTCCCCGGGCCGGGGGCCCGGCGACCAGCTGCCGACCACCCGCCCCGCGTACCCCGACTACCAGCGCCCCGCGCCCGGCGCCTGGCCGCAGCAACACCAGCAGCATCAGCCTCAGCAGCACCAGCCCCCGCAGCAGGACGACTACGGCTGGCAGCAGCAGCGGCTCGGCTTCCCCGAGCGGGATCCGTACGCGAACCCTCCGCAGCCCCAGCACGACTACCGGTCGCAGCCGCCGCAGCACTCCCCGTACGAACAGCACCGCCAGGAGCGGCAGAACCGCCAGGACCAGCAGGACCACCACGACCGGCGTGAGCGGCACGAGCAGTCGCCCGGCTCCGGCGGGCACTCCGGTCCCAGGGGAGGCGGGCACGGCAACGGCCACGGTGTCCACGGCAGCGGCGCCCCCGGCCCGCTGGCCGCGCAGCCGGCTCCGGCGTCCGCTCCCGGTGAGCCCACCGCGCGCCTCAACCCGAAGTACCTCTTCGACACCTTCGTGATCGGTGCGTCGAACCGTTTCGCGCACGCGGCGGCCGTCGCCGTCGCCGAGGCGCCCGCCAAGGCGTACAACCCTCTCTTCATCTACGGAGAGTCCGGCCTCGGCAAGACGCACCTTCTGCACGCCATCGGGCACTACGCCCGCAGCCTCTATCCCGGCACGCGCGTGCGCTACGTGAGCTCCGAGGAGTTCACGAACGAGTTCATCAACTCCATCCGCGACGGCAAGGGCGACACCTTCCGCAAGCGGTACCGCGAGATGGACATCCTGCTCGTCGACGACATCCAGTTCCTCGCGAGCAAGGAGTCGACGCAGGAGGAGTTCTTCCACACCTTCAATACGCTCCACAACGCGAACAAGCAGATCGTGCTCTCCAGTGACCGGCCGCCCAAGCAGCTGGTGACCCTGGAGGACCGGCTGCGCAACCGCTTCGAGTGGGGCCTGATCACCGACGTCCAGCCGCCGGAGCTGGAGACGCGTATCGCCATCCTTCGTAAGAAGGCGGTACAGGAGCAGCTCAACGCCCCGCCGGAGGTCCTGGAGTTCATCGCGTCCCGTATCTCACGCAACATCCGTGAGCTCGAGGGCGCGCTGATCCGGGTCACGGCCTTCGCCTCGCTCAATCGGCAGCCGGTGGACCTGGGTCTGACGGAGATCGTCCTCAAGGACCTGATCCCGGGCGGCGAGGACGCGGCCCCGGAGATCACGGCGACGGCCATCATGGCCGCGACCGCGGACTACTTCGGCCTCACGGTGGACGACCTCTGCGGATCCTCGCGCAGCCGCGTCCTGGTGACGGCCCGCCAGATCGCGATGTACCTCTGCCGCGAGCTGACGGACCTCTCGCTGCCCAAGATCGGCGCGCAGTTCGGCGGACGTGACCACACGACGGTCATGCACGCGGACCGCAAGATCCGCGCGCTGATGGCGGAGCGGCGCTCGATCTACAACCAGGTCACCGAGCTCACCAACCGCATCAAGAACGGCTGAGACGCGCACAGCTGCGCTGAGAGCCACTGAGAGCCGCACACGCGTACCGCTGACACGTCGTCGAAGGGCGCCCCGGAACAACTTCCGGGGCGCCCTTTGCCGTTGCGCACGCGCGCGTGGCCCCCCTTCGGCCCTCTCCGCTGTTCGATTTCCCCAGCTGAGAGGGCTGTTCTCCACAGATGTGTGCTCTTTTTTCTCTCCACACCCCGGGGACCGGGAAGTTGTCCAGATGATGTCCACAGGCGACCCTGCTGAGGGATCATCAAGCCAGGTCAGGTGGTTGTGGATTCGTGGACGAAGACTCTCCACAGGCTGTGGATGAAAATCTCGTCCACAGGGTGTGCATGAACTTGTCCACCGGCAACCCACAGGCTCGGCCCGGTTGTCCCCAGCTTTCCCCAGCTTCTCCACACGGCTGTCCACTGTTCGGCAACGCAACGCGCCCCGTCACCGTGCCGAGTGAAAGGCGTCACACCAAGGAGGTCGGTTGGCCTGTGGGGAAGGTGGGTAAAGCTGGGGACAGTGCTGGGGAGAAGTACCCCTTGCCTGTGCACCGGGTGTGCAGAACTTTCGCCCGTCCACAGAAACCACCGGTTGTCCACCGCCTCCGCCCACAGGCACAGTGGATAAAAAACCGGCACTGACCTGCGAAAACAGGGTTATCCACGGTTTCCACAGGCCCTACTACTACTCCCACTTAGAGTCACCGGGGAATTCGCTTGGAAGGGGGGCCTGTGCACAACTCGCTCTCCGGACCTCCGACGCCGCTCGTCACGACTTGACCCCGACGGGCACCCGCTGTCAGTGCGGTGCGTCAGACTGGTCCCCAGTGCCAGCAACAGCAGGAGGGCGGCTAAGTGAAGATCCGGGTGGAACGCGACGTACTCGCAGAGGCGGTGGCGTGGGCGGCGCGCAGTCTCCCGGCCCGGCCTCCGGCGCCTGTGCTGGCAGGTCTGCTGCTGAAGGCCGAGGAAGGCGCACTGAGCCTGTCGAGCTTCGACTACGAGGTCTCGGCGCGTGTCTCCGTGGACGCCGAGATCGACGACGAGGGCACGGTCCTCGTCTCCGGCCGGCTGCTCGCCGACATCTGCCGCGCCCTTCCCAACCGTCCGGTGGAGATCTCCACAGACGGTGTACGGGCCACGGTGGTCTGCGGCTCCTCGCGATTCACACTCCACACGCTTCCTGTGGAGGAGTACCCCGCGCTGCCGCAGATGCCCACCGCGACCGGCACGGTCCCCGGTGAGGTCTTCGCCTCCGCCGCCTCCCAGGTGGCCATCGCCGCGGGCCGCGACGACACGCTGCCCGTCCTGACCGGCGTACGCATCGAGATCGAGGGCGACACGGTCACGCTTGCCTCCACCGACCGCTACCGCTTCGCGGTCCGCGAGTTCCTGTGGAAGCCGGAGAACCCCGAGGCGTCCGCGGTCGCCCTGGTGCCCGCCAAGACGCTCCTGGACACCGCCAAGGCGCTCACGAGCGGCGACACGGTCACCCTGGCCCTTTCGGGCTCCGGTGCCGGTGAGGGCCTGATCGGCTTCGAGGGAGCAGGGCGGCGTACGACCACGCGTCTCCTCGAGGGCGACCTCCCGAAGTACAAGACGCTCTTCCCCACGGAGTTCAACTCGATCGCGGTCATTGAGACCGCCCCGTTCGTCGAGGCCGTGAAGCGCGTGGCCCTGGTGGCCGAGCGGAACACTCCGGTCCGGCTCAGCTTCGAGCAGGGCGTGCTCATCCTGGAGGCCGGTTCCAGCGACGACGCACAGGCTGTGGAGAGGGTCGACGCGCAGCTCGAGGGCGACGACGTCTCGATCGCCTTCAACCCGACGTTCCTGCTCGACGGCCTGAGCGCGATCGACTCCCCGGTCGCCCAGCTGTCGTTCACGACGTCGACGAAGCCCGCGCTCCTGAGCGGCCGGCCGGCGATGGATGCGGAGGCCGACGAGGCGTACAAGTACCTGATCATGCCTGTACGTCTGAGCGGCTGAGCCCACAGGTGTGAGCGAGCGTCCGGGCGTAGGCTCGGACGCGGGTACGAAGGTGCCTTCACGCCACATCGCTACTTAAGGAACCACTGATGGAGCTCGGTCTCGTCGGCCTCGGCAAGATGGGCGGCAATATGCGTGAGCGCATCCGCCGCGCAGGCCACACCGTCATCGGATACGACCGCAACCAGGACGTCGCGGATGTCCACAGCCTCGAAGAGCTTGTGGGCAAGCTCAAGGGTCCGCGCGTCGTCTGGGTGATGGTTCCGGCCGGAGCCGCGACCCAGTCCACCGTCGACGAGCTCGCCGAACTGCTCCAGCCGGGTGACGTCGTCGTGGACGGCGGCAACTCCCGCTGGACCGACGACGAGAAGCACGCCGAGGAGCTCGCCGCCAAGGGCATCGGATTCGTCGACTGCGGCGTCTCCGGCGGTGTCTGGGGCCTGCAGAACGGCTACGCGCTCATGTACGGCGGCGACGCCGAGCACATCGCGAAGGTCCAGCCGGTCTTCGACGCCCTCAAGCCCGAGGGTGACTTCGGTTCCGTGCACGCGGGCAAGGTCGGCGCGGGCCACTTCTCGAAGATGGTCCACAACGGCATCGAGTACGCCATGATGCAGGCCTACGCCGAGGGCTGGGAGCTCCTGGAGAAGGTCGACTCCGTCACGGACGTGCGCGAGGTCTTCCGCTCCTGGCAGGAGGGCACGGTCATCCGTTCCTGGCTGCTCGACCTCGCGGTCAACGCCCTGGACGACGACGAGCACCTGCAGAAGCTGCGCGGATTCGCGCAGGACTCCGGCGAGGGCCGGTGGACGGTGGAAGCCGCCATCGACAACGCCGTGCCGCTGCCCGCCATCACGGCCTCGCTCTTCGCCCGGTTCGCCTCGCGACAGGACGACTCCCCGCAGATGAAGATGATCGCGGCGCTGCGCAACCAGTTCGGCGGCCACGCCGTCGAGTCCAAGAGCGAGAACTGATCCACAGCCTGTGCGGGAAACTGTGCAGGTCTATCGCAAGTGAAGTACGCCGGGGGAGGTCGGCGCACACCATGCACGTCACGCATCTGTCGCTGGCCGACTTCCGTTCGTACGCCCGGGTCGAGGTGCCCCTCGATCCGGGCGTCACCGCGTTCGTGGGCCCGAACGGCCAGGGGAAGACCAACCTCGTCGAGGCCGTCGGCTATCTCGCCACCCTCGGCAGCCACCGGGTCTCCTCGGATGCGCCGCTGGTGCGCATGGGCGCCGAGCGCGCCGTCATCAGGGCCCAGGTCCGCCAGGGCGAGCGCCAGCAGCTGATCGAACTCGAACTCAATCCGGGCAAGGCCAACCGCGCCCGCATCAACAGGTCGTCGCAGGTCAGGCCCCGTGATGTGCTCGGAATCGTGCGCACGGTGCTGTTCGCGCCCGAGGATCTGGCCCTGATCAAGGGCGACCCCGGTGAGCGCAGGCGCTTCCTCGACGAGCTGATCACGGCGCGCTCCCCCCGCATGGCGGGCGTGCGCTCCGACTACGACCGCGTGCTGAAGCAGCGCAACACCCTCCTGAAGTCGGCGGCCCTGGCGCGGCGCCACGGCGGGCGCTCCATGGACCTGTCCACACTCGACGTCTGGGACCAGCACCTCGCGCGCGTGGGCGCGGAGCTGCTCACGCAGCGCCTCGACCTGATCGCCGCGCTGCAACCGCTGGCCGACAAGGCGTACGAGCAGCTGGCACCCGGCGGCGGCCCCGTCTCGCTGGAGTACAAGCCGTCCGCGCCGGGCGAAGGACACACGCGCGAGGCCCTCTACGAGCAGTTGATCGCCGCCCTCGAAGAGGCGCGCAAGCAGGAGATCGAGCGGGGCGTGACGCTGGTCGGGCCGCACCGCGACGACCTGATCCTGAAGCTGGGCCAGCTCCCCGCGAAGGGGTACGCGAGCCACGGCGAGTCCTGGTCGTACGCCCTGGCGCTGCGCCTGGCCTCGTACGACCTCCTGCGCGCCGAGGGGAACGAACCGGTGCTCGTCCTGGACGACGTGTTCGCGGAACTCGACGCGCGCCGCAGGGAGCGCCTGGCGGAGCTGGTGGCGCCCGGCGAGCAGGTCCTGGTCACGGCCGCCGTGGACGACGACGTGCCGGGCGTGCTCGCCGGGACGCGGTTCGAGGTGTCGGACGGCGTGGTGGAGCGCGTATGACCTGCCTGAGCAGGGAGCGCGTATGAGCGCCGAAGAGCCTGCCGAGGGCGCCCCTCAGGACGCGGGACCGCCGAAGAAGACCCCCGAGCCCTCCGGCGTCGACCTCGCCCGGGTCGCTCTGCGTGCCGCCAAGGAACAGGCACGCGCGCGTGGAGACGCCGCGCAGCAGAAGAAGCAGGCCCGCAGGGGCGGCCTGCGCTCCGGCGCGCGCGCCGACGGGCGTGACCCGCAACCGCTCGGCTCCGCGATCAACCGCCTGATCACCGAGCGCGGCTGGGAGACGCCGGCCGCGGTCGGCGGGGTGATGGGCCGCTGGCCGCAGATCGTCGGCGACGACCTGGCCAACCACTGCGTCCCGCAGCGTTACGACGAGAACGAGCGGATCCTGACCGTCCAGTGCGACTCCACGGCCTGGGCGACGAACCTGCGCCTGCTGGCCCCGCAACTGGTCGCGCGCCTCAACGAAGACCTGGGTCACGGCACCGTGCGCCTCATCAAAGTCCTCGGTCCCGGTGGTCCCCCGCGTCGCTTCGGACCCCTGCGCGCACCGGGCAGCACAGGCCCCGGGGACACCTACGGCTGAGGCCGTACCGGTTGGTAGCTCGGGGTTGACACCCCGAAGCGCTGAGTGCCGCTGTGAGCCTCTTAGAGCCCCAGGCCGCATATGGGGAGTCGGATGATGCCGGTTCAGGACGGCACATGCGGACTCAGGTACCGGCAAACCCCCATCACTGTCGGCGCTACCGGTAGACTGGAAGCTAATCCCGCCCCACTTGTGGGACGCACCGAGCAACGCTGACTATCGCTGAACGACGCAGCCGCTCCGGCCACCGCCGGGTGCTTGGCTTGTGCTGTGCCAGAAAGGGCGCTTCGTGGCCGATTCCGGCAACCCCAACGAGAACATCCCGTCCACCGCCGCCGGCGAGAACGGCGAGGTCACAGCCTCGTACGACGCCAGCGCGATCACCGTCCTCGAGGGTCTGGACGCGGTCCGCAAGCGACCTGGCATGTACATCGGGTCGACCGGTGAGCGTGGCCTGCACCACCTCGTGCAAGAGGTTGTCGACAACTCCGTCGACGAAGCCCTCGCCGGGCACGCGGACACCATCGACGTGACGATCCTGCCCGACGGCGGCGTGCGCGTGGTCGACAACGGCCGTGGCATCCCCGTCGACATGCACCCGGTGGAGAAGAAGCCCGCGGTGGAGGTCGTTCTGACCGTCCTGCACGCGGGCGGAAAGTTCGGCGGCGGCGGGTACGCCGTCTCCGGTGGTCTGCACGGCGTCGGCGTCTCCGTCGTGAACGCCCTGTCCACCAAGCTCGCGGTCGAGATCAAGCGCGACGGCTTCCGCTGGACCCAGGACTTCAAGCTGGGCGTGCCGACGGCCCCGCTGGCCAAGCACGAGGCGGTCGAGGAGTCGGGCACCACGGTCACCTTCTGGGCCGACCCGGACGTCTTCGAGACGACCGAGTACTCCTTCGAGACGCTCGCGCGGCGCTTCCAGGAGATGGCGTTCCTCAACAAGGGTTTGACCATCAAACTCACTGATGAGCGCGAGTCGGCGAAGGCGACGGCGGGTGCGGACTCGACCGAGGCCACCGACGACGAGGCCGCCGAGGCCCGCACGGTGACGTACTACTACGAAGGCGGCATCGTCGACTTCGTGAAGTACCTCAACTCCCGTAAGGGCGAGGTGATCCACCCGACCGTCATCGACGTCGAGGCCGAGGACAAGGAGCGCATGCTCTCGGCCGAGATCGCCATGCAGTGGAACTCGCAGTACACCGAAGGTGTCTACTCCTTCGCGAACACGATCCACACGCATGAGGGCGGTACGCACGAAGAGGGCTTCAGGGCCGCCCTGACGGGCCTGGTCAACCGGTACGCGCGCGAGAAGAAGCTGCTGCGCGAGAAGGACGACAACCTCACGGGCGAGGACATCCGCGAGGGTCTGACGGCGATCATCTCGGTGAAGCTGGGCGAGCCGCAGTTCGAGGGCCAGACCAAGACCAAGCTGGGCAACACCGAGGCGAAGACCTTCGTGCAGAAGGTCGTGCACGAGCACCTCACGGACTGGTTCGACCGGAACCCGAACGAGGCCTCGGACATCATCCGTAAGAGCATCCAGGCCGCCACGGCCCGCGTCGCCGCCCGCAAGGCGCGCGACCTGACCCGGCGCAAGGGGCTGCTCGAATCGGCCTCGCTGCCCGGAAAGCTCAGCGACTGCCAGTCGAACGACCCGACGAAGTGCGAGATCTTCATCGTCGAGGGTGACTCCGCCGGTGGTTCGGCGAAGTCCGGCCGTGACCCGATGTACCAGGCGATCCTGCCCATCCGAGGCAAGATCCTGAACGTCGAGAAGGCGCGGATCGACAAGATCCTGCACAACCAGGAAGTCCAGGCCCTCATCTCGGCCTTCGGCACGGGCGTGCACGAGGACTTCGACATCGAGAAGCTCCGCTATCACAAGATCATCCTGATGGCGGACGCCGACGTCGACGGCCAGCACATCAACACCCTGCTCCTGACGTTCCTGTTCCGCTTCATGCGGCCGCTCGTCGAGTCCGGGCACGTGTACCTCTCGCGCCCGCCGCTCTACAAGATCAAGTGGACGCGCGACGACTTCCAGTACGCGTACTCCGACCGTGAGCGCGACGCCCTGATCGAGCTCGGCCGCCAGGCCGGCAAGCGCGTCAGGGACGACTCGGTCCAGCGCTTCAAGGGTCTCGGCGAGATGAACGCCGAGGAGCTGCGCGTCACGACGATGGACCAGGATCACCGCGTTCTCGGCCAGGTCACCCTGGACGACGCGGCGCAGGCCGACGACCTGTTCTCGGTGCTGATGGGAGAGGACGTCGAGGCGAGGCGCTCGTTCATTCAGCGCAACGCCAAGGACGTCCGCTTCCTCGACATCTGAGTCGGCCGTACAAGCCGCACCTCGAAAGGACTTTGACCAGCAATGGCCGACGAGAACACCCCTGTGATGCCCGAAGAGGAGCCCGCCGTTCCCGGCGTGGGCATGCGTGTCGAGCCCGTCGGGCTCGAGACGGAGATGCAGCGCTCGTACCTCGACTACGCGATGTCCGTCATCGTGTCGCGTGCGCTGCCCGACGTACGGGACGGCCTCAAGCCCGTCCACCGCCGCGTCCTGTACGCGATGTACGACGGCGGATACCGCCCCGAGAAGGGCTTCTACAAGTGCGCCCGCGTCGTCGGCGACGTCATGGGCACCTACCACCCGCACGGCGACTCCTCCATCTACGACGCCCTGGTCCGCCTGGCCCAGCCGTGGTCGATGCGGATGCCGCTTGTGGACTCCAACGGAAACTTCGGCTCCCCGGGCAACGACCCGGCGGCCGCCATGCGGTACACCGAGTGCAAGATGGCGCCGCTGGCCATGGAGATGGTCCGTGACATCGACGAGGAGACCGTCGACTTCACGGACAACTACGACGGCCGCAACCAGGAGCCGACGGTCCTGCCGGCGCGCTTCCCGAACCTGCTGATCAACGGCTCGGCGGGCATCGCGGTCGGCATGGCCACCAACATCCCGCCGCACAACCTCCGCGAGGTCGCGGCGGGCGCGCAGTGGGCCCTGGAGCACCCGGACGCCTCGCACGAGGAGCTTCTCGACGCGCTCATCGAGCGCATCAAGGGCCCCGATTTCCCCACCGGCGCACTAGTAGTGGGCCGCAAGGGCATCGAGGAGGCGTACCGCACGGGCCGTGGCTCCATCACGATGCGCGCGGTCGTCGCGGTCGAGGAGATCCAGAACCGCCAGTGCCTGGTGGTCACCGAGCTCCCCTACCAGACCAACCCCGACAACCTCGCGCAGAAGATCGCGGACCTGGTCAAGGACGGCAGGGTCGGCGGCATCGCCGACGTGCGCGACGAGACGTCGTCGCGCACGGGCCAGCGCCTCGTCGTGGTCCTGAAGCGGGACGCGGTCGCCAAGGTCGTCCTGAACAACCTCTACAAGCACACCGACCTGCAGTCGAACTTCAGCGCCAACATGTTGGCCCTGGTCGACGGTGTGCCGCGCACCCTCTCCCTGGACGCGTTCATCCGCCACTGGGTGACGCACCAGGTCGAGGTCATCGTCCGGCGCACGAAGTACAGGCTGCGCAAGGCCGAGGAGCGGGCCCACATCCTGCGCGGCCTGCTGAAGGCCCTGGACGCGATCGACGAGGTCATCGCGCTCATCCGGGCCAGCCAGACGGTCGACGTCGCGCGTGAGGGCCTGATGGGCCTGCTCTCGATCGACGAGATCCAGGCCAACGCCATCCTCGAGATGCAGCTGCGCCGGCTCGCCGCCCTGGAGCGCCAGAAGATCGTCGCCGAGCACGACGAACTGCAGGCGAAGATCAACGAGTACAACGCGATCCTGGCCTCGCCCGAGCGGCAGCGCCAGATCATCAGCGAGGAGCTCGCGGCGATCGTCGACAAGTTCGGCGAGGACCGTCGCTCGGCGCTCGTGCCCTTCGACGGCGACATGTCCATGGAGGACCTGATCGCCGAGGACGACATCGTCGTCACGATCACGCGCGGCGGTTACGTCAAGCGCACGAAGACCGTCGATTACCGCTCCCAGAAGCGCGGCGGCAAGGGAGTCCGCGGCACGAAGCTGAAGGAAGACGACATCGTCGACCACTTCTTCGTGTCGACGACCCACCACTGGCTGCTGTTCTTCACCAACAAGGGCCGGGTCTACCGGGCGAAGGCGTACGAACTGCCGGACGCCGGACGCGACGCCCGCGGCCAGCACGTGGCGAACCTGCTCGCCTTCCAGCCGGACGAGAAGATCGCCGAGATCCTCGCGATCCGTGACTACGAAGCGGTGCCCTACCTGGTTCTCGCCACAAAGGGCGGCCTCGTAAAGAAGACCCCGCTCAAGGACTACGACTCGCCCCGCGCCGGCGGCGTCATCGCGATCAACCTCCGCGAGACGGACGACGGCAAGGACGACGAGCTGATCGGCGCCGAACTCGTGTCGGCCGAGGACGATCTGCTGCTCATCAGCAAGAAGGCACAGTCGATCAGGTTCACCGCGACGGACGATGCGCTGCGTCCCATGGGCCGCGCGACCTCGGGCGTCAAGGGAATGAGTTTCCGCGGCGGCGACGAACTGCTCTCGATGAATGTCGTCAGGCCGGGTACTTTCGTCTTCACCGCAACCGACGGTGGGTACGCCAAGCGCACCAACGTCGACGAGTACCGCGTCCAGGGTCGTGGTGGCCTCGGCATCAAGGCCGCCAAGATCGTGGAGGACCGCGGCGAACTCGTGGGCGCGCTGGTGACGGAGGAGACCGACGAGATCCTCGCCATCACCCTGGGCGGCGGTGTGATTCGTACGCGAGTCAACGAGGTCAGGGAGACGGGCCGTGACACCATGGGCGTCCAACTGATCAACCTGGGCAAGCGCGATGCCGTGGTCGGTATCGCTCGTAACGCCGAGGCCGGACGCGAGGCTGAGGAAGTCGACGGTGACATCGTCGTCGAATCGGCAGACGGCGAGCCGGTCGCCGGTACGGACGAGGGCACGGAGTCCACGGCCGAGTAGCGCGAGGAGAGAGTCATCGTGAGTGGAGCCACGGGCGCCGGAGCAAGTGGAACCGGCCCAGCCGGTACAGACGGTGTCCGTGGCTCCGCCACTGATTCTCCCGACTCGCATGAGTCCCGTGGATCCCAGGGGGGAACCGTGACCGACACCCGAGGGCCGCAGTCGGCTCAGTCACCGCAGTACGACGCGTCGTACGCTGCCGGGGCCCAGGCGTCCCAGGGCGGCGGTGGCGCCCTGCCAGGGGAGCGGCAGCCCCAGCAGCAGGGTTCCCAGCCGTACCACCCGCCGCAGGCCTATCAGCAGGGCTCCCAGACGGGTTCCGTGCGCAGGCCGCGGACCGGGGCGCGCACGACGCCTCGTACGCGCAAGGCGCGGCTGCGGGTGGCCAAGGTCGACCCGTGGTCGGTGATGAAGGTCAGCTTCCTGCTCTCCATCGCGCTCGGCATCTGCACGATCGTCGCGGCCGCCGTGCTGTGGATGGTCATGGATGCCATGGGCGTCTTCTCGACTGTGGGCGGCACGATCTCCGAGGCGACGGGATCGAACGAGTCCAACGGCTTCGACCTGCAGTCCTTCCTGTCGCTGCCGCGCGTCCTGATGTTCACGACGATCATCGCGGTCATCGACGTGGTTCTCGCCACGGCCCTCGCGACGCTCGGCGCCTTCATCTACAACCTCTCCGCGGGCTTCGTGGGCGGCGTCGAGCTGACGCTGGCCGAGGACGAGTAGTTCTCTTCCTGCTCGCTTCTTGTATGCCGTAGGGATACGCATCTTCCGTAGGGCTACGTAGAGCTGCGTAGCCCTACGTGCGGTCTACGTAGGACCAGGGTTCCGCCCCCACAGGGCGGGGCCCTGTTCTGCTTCCCGGCCGCCTCCTCCGGCTGCCTGCTCCCTGCCGGTCCGGTCCCTCAGGGCCTGTCCGGTCCCCTCGGAGGTATCGATTTTGGGACTGGCCCGCACGTGCGCTAATCTTCAGAGGTCAGCGCGCGGGACACACCGCAGCGCGGCGGGGCTATAGCTCAGTTGGTTAGAGCGCATCCCTGATAAGGATGAGGCCACAGGTTCAAATCCTGTTAGCCCCACAGACACGAAGAAGACCCCCAACCCATCGGTTGGGGGTCTTCTTCGTGTC
>NZ_JBSGSG010000078.1:0-47484 GCF_053606765.1 Streptomyces sp. NPDC055189 | reverse complement strand
GCCTTAGCCCCCGCCGCCCGCCTAAGGCCCCTTACGTACGAAAGCGCCCGTGCGGCTGAAGATCCAGCCCCACCGGCGCTCCGAGTACCTCGCTCCGCGCGTACTCCGCCTGCCGTCAACTCGCCGACGGAAGACCGTAGATCAGGTCCGAGTACTTGGCGATGGCGAGCAGCAGGCCGATGACGCCCAGGGCGACACCCGCCCAGGCCACCGACTTGATCCACGAGGCCTGTTCCTGGCCGGGCGCGCCGAACGCGGGCCGGACCAGGACGATGAACCCGACGACCAGCGCGGCGAGCGCGAAGGCGCCGGCGATCAGCGCCGTGACCTGCCAGGAGTCGCCGTACATGGCCTGGATCTGGTCGGCGACGCTCGCCGACTGCTTGGTCTCCAGCTGCCCGACGATGTTCGAGCGGGCCGCGGCGACCGTGCCGAGCCAGCCGCCGGAGAGGCCGATCACACCGAGGGCGGCGGAGACGACGGCCGCGGCACCCTGGAACACGCCACCGGACTTGGCCGGAGCGACCTCTTCGACGACGACGAGCTCATCGACGTCGTCGTTGTCGTCGGCGTGGTCGGCCGGGACGGCGTCCTCGGCATCGGCGGTCTTCTCCACCTTGACGGCCTCCGTCTTGGTGTCGTCCTTGGTGTCCGCGGCCTCCGGCTCTGCGGGCTTCGCGGCCGCCTTGGCCGCGGCTTCGTCCTCTGTCTTAGTTCCCATGCTCCGCACCGTACGGACGGAGTCTGAGAAGTTTCTTAACGCGAAGCTCCGCTGTGCGCCGGGCCCCCGGAACCCGCCGCCGCACGGGCCTCCCGCGCCTTGCGCCACTCCGGGGCGAGCACCGCCCACACCTCCATGTCGTGCCGCACCCCCTGCCAGGGGAAGCTCTCCCGCAGCACTCCGTCCCTGGTCATCCCGAGCCGCTCGGCCACCGCGATGCTGCGTCGGTTCGCCGAGGAGGCCATCCACTCCACGCGGTGCATGCCGCGCTCGTCCACCGCCCAGTCGATGAGGACCCGGCTTGCCCTGGTGATCAGGCCGTGCCCGGCGGCGGACGGCTCTAGCCAGACACCGAGCTCGCAGGACTCCGTGGCCGTGTCGAAGATCCGGAAGAAGATTCCGCCGACGAGCGTGTCGTTCAGCCAGATGCCGCAGAGGTGCCCCGTGTCGGCGGCCTTCTTGTCGGCGTGTGCCTGGAGGCGCTCCCGAGCCGAATCCAGGTCCGTCACCAGCGTGGTCAGGGGCACCCACGGCCCCGTGTAGTCGCGCGCCCGCTCGATGTGCGCGAGGAACTCCTGTGCCTGCCACGGCTCGATGGGCCGCAGCTCAGCGCCCTCGCCCAGCGATATCGCGAACATCCCGCTCCTCGTATGTGTCGTCGTCCGTGTCCCCTTGTCCCGGGATCCTCGCACTCGCGACGGTTTTGCTCGACTGACTTTCCGGCGGCTCGATGCTGATGCGCGGCAGCCGGCGGTCCAGGCCGCGCGGCAGCCACCAGTTGGCGCCGCCCAGCATGTGCATGAGGGCCGGCACCAGCAACGTACGCAGGACGAAGGCGTCGAGGGCGACCGCCGCCGCGAGGCCGATGCCGAACATCGCGATGACCCGGTCGCCGCTCAGGACGAAGGCGAGGAAGACCGAGATCATGATGACCGCCGCGGAGTTGATCACGCGGCTGGTCTCGGCGAGGCCGACGCGGACGGCCCGCCGGTTGTCGCCGGTTTCCAGCCACTCCTCGTACATCCGGCTGACCAGGAACACCTGGTAGTCCATGGAGAGCCCGAAGAGGACGGACACCATGATCACGGGCAGGAAGGGTTCGATCGGTCCTGCCGAGCCGAGGCCGAGCAGCTCGCTCCCCCAGCCCCACTGGAAGATCGCGACGACGACCCCGAAGGCCGAGGCCACCGCCGCCACGTTCATCGCGGCGGCCTTCAGGGGGATGCCGATGGACCGGAAGGCGAGCAGCAGCAGGACGCAGCCCAGGCCGATGACCACGCCCACGAAGAGCGGCAGCTTGCCGACGATGATCTCCGCGAAGTCGTCGTAGCTCGCCGTGACGCCGCCGACCCGCAGGTCGAGCGTGGTGTCGGCCTCGGCCACGGGCAGTACGTCGTCGCGCAGCCGGTCGACGAGCTCGCTGGTCCGCTCGGACTGGGGCGACGAGGACGGGACGACGGTGATGTGCGCGGCCGTGCCCCCGGCGTCGTACGTGACGGGGCTGACGGAGGCGACGCCCTTGGTCGATTCGAGCGCCGGGCCGAGGTTGGCCAGGGCGAGCCGGTCGCCCGCTCCGTCGACGGGGGTGACGAGGGTGAGCGGTCCGTTCACGCCGGGGCCGAAGCCGTCCGCGAGGAGGTCGTAGGCCTGCCGGGTGGTGGCCGACGCCGGGTTGTTGCCCTGGTCGGAGGTGCCGAGGTGCAGGGAGAGCGTGGGCAGGGCAAGGACCGCCATGACGACGACGGCGACACCGCCGAGCAGCTTCGGGTGCCGCTCGACGAAGGCGGACCAGCGTGCGGCGAGCCCGGTGGGCACCTCCGGGGCCGGGCCGTGCTCGGCGAGGGCGCGCCGTTCGCGGCGGCTGAGCGCGCGCGGGCCGATCCAGGACAGGAGTGCGGGGAGCAGGGTCACCGACGCGGCGACGGTGAGGAGCACGGTCAGCGAGCCCGCGATGGCGACGCCGTTGAGGAAGCTGAGGCGCAGGATGAGCATGCCGAGCAGCGCGATGCACACGGTGGCGCCGGCGAAGACGACCGCGCGCCCGGTGGTGGCGACCGCGCGTTCCGCGGCGACGGCCACCGTGAGGCCCTGTTTGAGGCCCTTGCGGTGTCTGGTCACGATGAAAAGGGCGTAGTCGATGCCGACGCCGAGCCCGATCAGGGTGCCCAGCATCGGGGCGAAGTCCGCGACGGTCATGAGGTGCCCGAGGAGCACGATGCCCGCATACGCGGTGCCGACCGACACAAGCGCCGTCGCGATGGGCAGCATGGACGCGGCGAGCGAGCCGAAGGCGAGGAAGAGCACGACGGCGGCGACGGCGACCCCGACGATCTCGGCGGTCTGCGCGCTCTTGGACTCGGTGAGGGCGACGGCGCTGCCGCCGAGTTCGACGTCCAGGCTGTCCGATCCGGCGGCCTTCGCGGTGTCGACGAGGGCCTGTGCGTCCGCCTTGTCGATGGCGTCGGCCTGCTCGTGGAAGGTGACGGTGGCATACGCGATGCGCGCGTCGCCGCTGATCTGTGCGGCGCCGTGCTTCGCGTACGGACTGCTGACGGAGGCGACCGCGGGCATGCCCTCGATCCTGTCGAGGGCGTCGGTCATCGTCTGTTCGACGTCGGCCGCGCGCACCGTCGTGCCCGTCTCGGTCCGCCAGACGACGGTGTTGCTGTCGCCGCCGAGGCCCTCGAAGCCCTCGTTCAGGAGCTGGGTCGCACGGCCCGACTCGGTGCCCGGTACGTCGTAGTCGTTCGAGTACGCGGATCCGGTGAAGGCCGCGGCGCTCGCGGCGCCGCCGAGGGCGACGAGCCAGAGCAGTACTGCCAGGAGCCGATGCTTCAGACACCACCGTGCGACTGCTGCCACTGACGGGCTCCCTGTATTGATTCGTGGATCTTTATCGGGAACCGTCTTCAATGCACCGAACAGCCCGCAAAGAACGCTTGAGCGACGACATGTGCGCCAGAAGTACTTTGACAGCACCTGGAGATCGTTGGTCCCGTTCGTGGCTTTCCTCACAAGTTCACAAAAGGGTGTGCGAGGCCCCATCGGCACCTCGCACACCCTCGGAACTGGGGCTTCAGCCCGACACGCTCGCGCGTCCGTTCTCTATGTGCCCCATCAGGCGGCGCCGGAAAGCAGGTTCGCCGGACGCCGTCACCTGAACGTCGTACCAGCCGTGCTCGTCGTCCGTGTGCCAGGCGATCGTGCGGCTGCTGCCCGCCTTGACGCGGACGACCCTCGTGCGCGACCTGACGTGACGTTCTTTCACGTAGCCGAGGGGCTCGACCGTGAAGACGAGCTCCTTGCGGCCCCGGTTGGCGAGCGTCACGTGGATCTCACGACGGGTGATCGCGGAGGCGAGCTGCGCCGCGCCGTCCCTGCCGCCCGCGAACTCGCGCCGGAAGCCGTTGGGGCCCGTGACCGTGAAGTCGTACGCGTCCTTGGTCACCGGGACGGTCCAGGTGCCCTCGCGGACGACGTCCTGGTGCTGGGGAATCTTGAACTCGTCGGCGTAGGGATAGAGCGCGAAGTGCGCGCTGGAGCGGCCGCCGTTGCGCAGCCGCACCGAGAGAGCACCGCTCTCGCCCGGCTTGACGTACGCGTCGGGCTGGTAGGGCAGCGGGCGGGCGCGGCGGGTACCGGGCTCCTGGACCGGCATGGACTGCTTCAGGGGCGGCTGCGGGGACCAGCGGCCGCTGAACTCCGGGATGGCGCCGGGCTGTTCCACCTCGGGCTGCCGGTGGCCGCGCTTGAAGTCGAAGGCGCCGGTGAGGTCGCCGGTGACCTTGCGGCGCCAGGCGCTGATGTTGGGTTCGCGCACGCCGGTCCACTTCTCCAGGAAGCGCACGACGGAGGTGTGGTCGAAGACTTCGGAGGTGACGTAGCCGCCGACGGTCCAGGGCGAGACGACGAGCATGGGGACGCGCGCCCCGAGGCCGGTCGGCTTGCCCTCCCAGCGCTCTTCCTTGTCCTCGGCGGACTCGGTGCCGGGGACGGGCGGCGGGACGTGGTCGTAGAAGCCGTCGTTCTCGTCGTAGTTGATGAAGACGGCGGTGCGGCGCCAGACCTCGGGGTGCGAGGCGAGGGCGTCCAGGACCTTGTAGACGATGGTCGCGCTGTGGATGGGCGAGGAGACGCTGGGGTGCTCGGAGTCCAGGGCCGAGGGCACCAGGTAGCTGACCTTCGCCAGCTTGCCGCCCGCGACGTCCTTGGCGAACTCCTCCGCGAGCTTGCCGGTGGGCACGCGTCGCAGGCCGCGCTCGAAGAGCGACTTCTCGGCCTTGGTGAGGGTGGCGACGCCCTCTTCCAGGGCGGCGAGCAGCTTCTCCCGCTCGGCCTCGTCCTTCGCGTCGCGGACCTTGGCGTAGAAGGCCTCCATGTAGGTCAGGCCGGTCTTGGCGAGGACCTTGCGGGCGATGGCCTTGAAGGTGGTGAAGAACTCGATCTGGTTGTCGGTGAAGTTCTCCCACTCCGTGTACGTCTGCCAGCTCACGCCCGCCTTCTCCAGGCGCTCGGCGTACGTCCCCCAGTCGTACCCGGGGTGCGTCCCCTCGGCGTACGCGTCGTTGCCGACGGCCCGCTTGCCGTTCGCCTCGTAGCCCGTCTTGCCGCTCCACAGGTGGTTGCGGTTGGGGCTCGTGGAGGTGTGGATGGACGAGTGGTAGGCATCGCAGACGGTGAAGGTGTCGGCGAGTTCGTAGTGCAGGGGGATGTCGTCGCGCGTGTAGTACGCCATCGTGGCGGCGGTCTTGGCGGTGATCCAGCCGTCCATCCAGCCGTCGTGCCAGGCCTTGGCGCCGCCGCTCCAGGAGTGGTCGAGGGCACCGATGTACTGCAGGTCCTTCTTCTGCGCCGCCGCGGCCTCGCGGACCGGGAAGGGCAGGACGGCGCCGAGGGCGGCCGGCTGCTCGAACACGGACTTGCCGCTCGGGAGCCGGACGGCGTTGCGGTCGCCGAAGCCGCGTACACCGCGCAGCGCGCCGAAGTAGTGGTCGAAGGACCTGTTCTCCTGCATCAGGATGACGACGTGCTCGATCGAGTCGAGCCCGCCGCTGCCGGGTTTGTGCCGGTCCTGTGCCAGTGCCTGCTGCAACGACGGCGGCAGGAAGGATCCGACGGCGGCGGCGCCGAGCGCGCCTCCGCCGACCGCCATCAACCGCCTGCGTGATATCTCCGGGGACACGTACGACCTCCAGTCGACGGCCAATGGTTCTCCGCTGATCCATTAGCCTGCTCGGCCGGGACGGTAGTGAAGTCTGGTTTCCCTGTGAAGACTTGGGGACGAAGTCGGCGTGAACGGATGGACCCGGCGGACAGGGCCGCGCTCAGAGGCCGATGAGCAGCCCCGCCCAGAGGGCCACCGTCGACGCCGCGAGCGTCGCGGGCACGGTCAGGACGCCGAGCAGGGTGAAGGTGCGCAAGTCGGCGTCCGTGCCGTGGTCGTGCAGGATGCGGCGCCACAGCAGGGTGGCGAGCGAGCCGACGTACGTCAGGTTCGGGCCGATGTTGACGCCGATAAGGGCGGCGAGGACGGGGCCGGGGCCCGCGGGGGCGACGGCGGGCAGCAGGGCGAGGATCGCGGGCAGGTTGTTGATGAGGTTGGCGAGCACGGCGGCGAGGCCCGCGATCGCGAGCAGCGCGGGCAGCGAGGCGCCGTCCGGCAGCATCCACTCGATCCCGGCGCCGAGGCCGTTGTCGACGACCGCCTTGACGACGATGCCGAGCGCGAGCACGAACAGGCAGAACAGCGGGCTCGCGGAGCGGACGATTCCGGTGGCGGTCGTACGTTTCTGCAGCAGGGCGCGGACCGCGAGCACCGCCGCTCCCGCGAGGGCGGCCCACAGGGGTTCGGCCCCGGCGAACGAGGTGACGACGAAACCGGCGAGCGTGAGGCCGAGGACGACCAGGGTGAACACCGGTACGGGGGTCGGCTCGGTCTCCTTGGGTTCGAGGGCGCCCGCGTCCAGATCGGCGGCGAAGTACCGCCGGAACGCCGCGTACTCGATGCCGACGGCGACCAGCCAGGGCAGCGCCATCAGGAACGCGAACCGCGTGAAGGTGAGGCCGCTCGCGGTGAGGGCGAGGAGGTTGGTGAGGTTGGAGACGGGCAGCAGGAGCGACGCCGAGTTGGCCAGGTGGGCGGTGGCGTAGACGTGCGGGCGGGGCCTTGCGCCGACGCGGGCCGCGGTGGCGAAGACCACCGGCGTGAGCAGCACGACGGTGGCGTCGAGACTCAGCACGGCGGTGATCGCGGCGGCGACGCCGAAGACGCCGCCGAGCAGCGCCCTGGTCCGCCCGCCGCAGATCCGGGCGACGAGGTCCCCGGCGGCGGCGAAGAGCCCGTCGTCCGCGCAGAGTTGGGCGAGCACGAGCACGGCCGCGAGGAACCCGACCACGGGCAGCAGGCTCTGCACCTCGGCGAGCGCGTGCTCCGGCGAGACGGCCCCGAGGACCACGACAAGCCCGGCGGCGGGCAGCGCGGCGGCGGCCTCCGGCCACTTCTTGGGCCGTATGACGGCGAACGCGAGCACTGCGAGCAGCAGACCGACGGAGAGGACCTCGGCGGTGACGGTGTTCAGGGGGACGCTCCGTGGCCCGGGTGGGGCGGTGGTTCAACGGGGACGGACGTTCCCGGCGTAGGGCGGGCCGGAAACAGCGCCGCCCACCCACTCGATGGCGCGGGGCAATCGGGTGGGTGGGCGGGAAAAAACCGCCGCGAAGCGGCGTTGATCCCGTACGAGCCGCAGAGGCTAGCCCTCCACGCCCAGCTTCTGAAGGATCAGCTCCTTGACGCGGGCCGCGTCGGCCTGACCGCGGGTCGCCTTCATGACCGCACCGACCAACGCGCCGGCCGCCGCCACCTTGCCGCTGCGGATCTTGTCGGCGATGGCGGGGTTGCCCGCGATCGCCTCGTCCACGGCGGTCGTCAGAGCGCCCTCGTCCGAGACGACCTTCAGGCCGCGCTTCTCGACGACCTCGTCCGGCGTGCCCTCGCCCGCGAGGACACCCTCGAAGACCTGGCGCGCCAGCTTGTCGTTCAGGTCGCCCTTGGCGACGAGCTCGGCGACCCTGGCGACCTGCACCGGGGTGACCGGGAGCTCGTCGAGCGCCTTGCCCGTCTCGTTGGCGTTGCGGGCCATCTCGCCCATCCACCACTTGCGCGCGGCGGCCGGGTCGGCGCCCGCCTCGATGGTGGCGACGATCGGGTCGACCGCACCGGCGTTCAGGATCGACTGCATGTCGTGCTCCGAGACACCCCACTCCTCACGGAGGCGGTTGCGGCGCACGCGCGGCATCTCCGGAAGACCGGAGCGCAGCTCCTCGACCCACGTACGGGCCGGGGCGACGGGGACGAGGTCGGGCTCCGGGAAGTACCGGTAGTCCTCGGCGTTGTCCTTGATGCGCCCCGACGTCGTGGAGCCGTCCTCCTCGTGGAAGTGACGGGTCTCCTGGATGATCGTTCCGCCCGAGTTCAGCACCGCGGCATGGCGCTGGATCTCGAAGCGCGCCGCACGCTCCACGGAACGGAGCGAGTTGACGTTCTTCGTCTCCGAGCGCGTACCGAACTCCTCGCGCCCGTGCGGACGCAGGGAGAGGTTCACGTCGCAGCGCATCTGGCCCTTGTCCATCCGGGCCTCGGACACGTCCAGGGCCTTGATGACCTCGCGCAGCTCGGCGACGTACGCCTTGGCGACCTCGGGAGCCCGCTCGCCCGCGCCCTCGATCGGCTTGGTGACGATCTCGATGAGCGGGATGCCCGCGCGGTTGTAGTCCAGGAGCGAGTGCGAGGCGCCGTGAATACGGCCCGTCGCGCCACCGACGTGCGTGGACTTGCCGGTGTCCTCCTCCATGTGGGCGCGCTCGATCTGCACGCGGAAGACCTCGCCGTCCTCCAGCTGGACGTCCAGATAGCCGTTGAAGGCGATCGGCTCGTCGTACTGGGAGGTCTGGAAGTTTTTCGGCATGTCCGGATAGAAGTAGTTCTTCCGGGCGAAGCGGCACCACTCGGCGATCTCGCAGTTAAGCGCGAGACCGATCTTGATGGCGGACTCGACGCCGATCTCGTTGACCACCGGCAGTGCGCCGGGCAGTCCGAGACAGGTCGGGCAGGTCTGGCTGTTGGCGTCCTGCTTGAGCTCGGTGGAGCAGCCGCAGAACATCTTGGTCTTGGTGCCCAGCTCGACATGGACCTCGAGGCCCATGACGGGGTCGTACGTCGCGAGGGCATCCTCGTACGACACCAGGTCAGTCGTGACAGTCACGGTGAAACTTTCCCTCTCAACCCAGCAGGACGTCGTCGTCGCCGAGCTTCTTCAGCTCACGCAGGAGCAGAGCGAGGCCGGTGGCGATGGCGGCGGCGGAGACAGCGGCGTCGACGAGCCGGAGCGTGTCGTTGTCCTTGCGGGCCATCCGGGCCTGCTTGACGACGGAGACCGCGCCGAAGGCGGTCGTGGCGATCGACAGGTACGCGCCGGGCTTGGACTTCTTGAAGCCCTTGGCCTTGGCAGTCATGGGACTCACAGTGACGGTGCCTCCTCAAGCAGCGGGTGACCCCACCTTTCCACGAAGGCGGCCTCTACGGCAGCGCCGACCTTGTACAGGCGGTCGTCCTTCATGGCCGGGGCGATGATCTGCAGCCCGACGGGCAGGCCGTCCTCCGGCGCGAGGCCGCAGGGCAGCGACATGGCGGCGTTGCCCGCCATGTTCGACGGGATGGTGCACACGTCCGCGAGGTACATCGCCATCGGGTCGTCGGCGCGCTCGCCGATCGGGAAGGCGGTGGTGGGCGTCGCGGGCGAGACGATCACGTCGACCTGCTCGAAGGCCTTCTCGAAGTCCTTCGTGATCAGGGTGCGGACCTTCTGGGCGCTTCCGTAGTACGCGTCGTAGTAGCCGGAGCTCAGGGCGTACGTGCCCAGGATGATGCGGCGCTTGACCTCGGCGCCGAAGCCGGCCTCGCGGGTGAGCGCGGTGACCTCCTCGGCGGACTTCGTGCCGTCGTCGCCGACCCGCAGGCCGTACCGCATGGCGTCGAAGCGCGCGAGGTTCGAGGAGCACTCGGAGGGCGCGATCAGGTAGTACGCGGAGAGCGCGAGGTCGAAGGACGGGCAGTCCAGCTCGACGATCTCGGCACCGAGCTCCTTGAGCAGCGCCACGGACTCCTGGAAGCGCTGGACGACACCCGCCTGGTAGCCCTCGCCGGCGAACTGCTTGACGACGCCTACGCGCATGCCCTGTACGGAGCCATTGCGGGCGGCCTCGACGACCGGCGGGACCGGGGCGTCGATGGACGTCGAGTCGAGCTCGTCGTGCCCGGCGATGGCCTCGTGCAGGAGCGCCGTGTCGAGGACGGTGCGGGCGCAGGGCCCGCCCTGGTCCAGGGAGCTGGAGAACGCCACCATGCCGTAGCGGGAGACGCCGCCGTAGGTGGGCTTGACGCCGACCGTGCCGGTGACGGCGGCGGGCTGGCGGATGGAGCCGCCGGTGTCCGTGCCGATGGCGAGGGGGGCCTCGTACGACGCGAGGGCGGCGCTGGAGCCGCCGCCGGAGCCGCCGGGGATGCGGGTGAGGTCCCACGGGTTGCCGGTGGGGCCGTACGCGCTGTTCTCGGTGGAGGACCCCATGGCGAACTCGTCCATGTTGGTCTTGCCGAGGATGACGACGTCGGCTTCCTTCAGCTTGCGCGTGACGGTCGCGTCGTACGGCGGGATCCAGCCCTCGAGGATCTTGGAGCCGACCGTGGTCGGTACGCCCTCGGTGGTGAAGATGTCCTTGAGCGCGAGCGGGACGCCGGCCAGCGGGCCGAGCTTCTCGCCGTTCTCGCGCTTGGCGTCGACGGCGCGGGCCTGCGCGAGGGCGCCCTCGCGGTCGACGTGCAGGAAGGCGTTCACCTTCTCGTCGACGGCCTCGATGCGGGCGAGGTGGGCCTCGGTGACCTCGACGGCCGTCAGCTCGCCGGAGGCGACCTTCGCGGCGATGTCGGCGGCGGTGAGCCTGATGATGTCGATCTTGCTGTCCGTCATGGTGGGTTAGTCCTCCCCCAGGATCTGCGGCACCTTGAAACGCTGCTGCTCTTGTGCCGGGGCTCCGGAGAGCGCCTGCTCGGGGGTGAGCGACGGACGGACCTCGTCCGCGCGCATGACGTTCGTCAGCGGCAGCGGGTGGGAGGTCGGCGGTACGTCTTGGTCGGCGACCTCCGAGACGCGGGCGACCGCGCCGATGATGTCGTCGAGCTGTCCGGCGAAGTGGTCGAGCTCTTCGTCCTTCAGCTCAAGACGTGCTAGGCGGGCGAGGTGGGCGACCTCCTCGCGCGTAATGCCAGGCATGCGGCGATCCTCTGGGGGTGAGTGTGTGGTTTGTGGCCCCAATCCTATGGGGCCACACCCCATGCACGTGAAACGGATTCCCCGACAAGCCCCCCACACGCCCCTCGCCGGGATCCAGGCCAGCCCCTCAGCGAGACCTCCACCCGCCCCCGACGGGATCTGCGCCCGCCCCCGGCACCATCTCCGCCTGTCCCCCGGCATCCGCCACCGCGGCGTTCACGGGCGCTTCGGGGGCGGGTCGTTACCGCCCGCCGCTCCGCCGCGCGGGACTGCGGCTACTTCAGCGCGTCGGCCTCCGCGGCAGCCCGCGCCGCCTCCGCCTCCTCGGCGGCTACGTCCACCGGCCTGCGCCAGCCGCGGGACCCGCGGGCCCGCAGCCAGGCGGTGGTCTCGTCCGCGGGCATCGCCGCGGCGACCAGCCAGCCCTGCACCGCGTCGCAGCCCAGGTCGCGCAACCGCTCCCACGTCTCGTCGTCCTCGACGCCCTCGGCCACCACGAGCAGCCCCAGGGAGTGCGCGAGGTCGACCGTGCAGCGGACGATCTCCGCGTCTTCGTTGTCCACCGCGAGCCGCGCCACGAAGGACCGGTCGATCTTCAGCTCGCTCACCGGCAGCCGCCGCAGGTGCACCAGGGACGAGTAGCCCGTGCCGAAGTCGTCGAGGGACATCTTGACCCCGTGGCCGGTCAGGCCCGCCAGGGTGTCGGCGGCCCGCTGCGGGTCCTCCAGGAGCACGTGTTCCGTTATCTCCAGCTGCAGCGCGCCCGGCGGAACCCCGTGCCGTGCCAGGCGCGCGGCGACCGCGCCCGCGAAACCGGGGGTGTGCACGTCACGCGGCGAGACGTTCACCGCGACAGGGACCTTGAGCCCCTGCTCCTGCCACTTGGCCACCTGGCCGAGCGCGGTCTCCAGGACGTACTCCGTGAGGTGCGGCATGAGGCCGGACGATTCGGCTATGGCGATGAACTCGTCCGGCGGCACCTTCCCGCGCTCGGGATGCACCCACCGCACCAGCGCCTCGAGACCCGCGACGCGGCCGTCGAACTGGACCTTCGGCTGGTAGTGCAGCTCGACGTCGCCCGCGTCGAGGGCCCGGCGCAGATCGCCGAGCAGGCCGAGCCGGTCGGGGGTGTTGGAGTCCCGCTTGGACTCGTACACCTCGACGCCCGTACGGTCCCGCTTGGCCTGGTACATCGCGACGTCCGCCCGCTGCAGCAGCCCTTCGGCGTCCATCGCGTGGTCCGGGAAGACGGCGAGCCCGGCGCTGGCCTCCAGGACCAGCGTCAGGCCGTCGAGGTCGAGGGGCGAGCCGAGGGCGGCGACCAGCGAGCGTGCCACCCGGGTGGCCGACGTGGTGGAGTCGGCGACCGGCAGCAGGACGGCGAACTCGTCGCCGCCGAGCCGTGCGGCCTCCGCGCCGCGCGGCAGGGCGAGCCGCAGCCGGTCGGCGATCTGCAGGAGCAGCCGGTCGCCCGCGAGATGGCCCAGGGTGTCGTTCACCGAACGGAAGCGGTCCATGTCGATCAGCATTAAGGCGGACCGTGCCCCGATCCGCTCGGCGTCGTCGAGCGCCGTCCAGGTCCGCTCCAGGAGCCACTGCCGGTTGGGCAGCCCGGTGAGCGGGTCGCGCAGCTGCTCCTCGGCCCTGGCCCGCGCGATCCACAGCGTGGAGTCGAGCGCGACGAGTGGGATCGCGAAGAGCGGCAGCAGGGCGGGGGTCGAGGCCGCGACCACGCAGATCAGCGGGGCGATGCCGAGCAGCGCGACGGCGACGAGCCCCTGCCGGACCAGGGCGGTGCGGGTGACCGTGGGCAGCGCTCCGGTGCGCGGCGCGTGGACGTACCAGAGCAGGACCCGGGTGACGACGAGGTAGGCGATCGCGGCGAGCGCCACTTCGGGGGCGGAGTACAGGTCCCAGGTCTCGGGCAGCCAGGGCGACTGCGCCGAGGGCGCCGTGCCGAAGGACGCCATGACGAGCGCGCCCGCGCCGATGCCGAGGATGTCGACGGCGCCGTGCAGGATGCCCTGTCGCCAGCGGTGGCGGCGCGCGATGCCGACCAGGACGACGACGGTGAGGCTGACCATTCCGGCGGGCACCCAGCCGTACAGCAGGAGGACGGCGACGGTGAGCGCGCCGCCCGAGCCGGTGCCGCCCCACCAGCGGTCCCGGCCGAGCGCGACGAGGTGGCCGACGATGAGCCCCGTGAGCACGGCGAGCGACCAGCCGACCGTGCCGGAGGGGAAGAGCGCGTCGCGTCCGGTGAACGCGTGGAAGAAGCCCGTGCCGAGCACCACCGCGGCGATCGTCACGACGGCAACCGGAAGCACTGGCCAAGGATCGCGCTCGCCGGACGCGTCGTCCGTGTCGGGCGCCTCCCTGCCGCGCCAGAGGGTCCTGCGCCGTCCCTCGGCACCGGACTGGGCGGAGCCGGGCCCCGCCGCGTCGCGGCCGCCCGCCGCCTCGCCCACGCCGAGCTCCTGCGTGCCGTAGGCCCCGACGGTGCTCCATGCGCGTTCGCGCCGCTCAACTGCGGTGCTCGGGACGGCGGGGAGCCTGTCCTCGGCTTCGCGTGCCTCCCGTGCCGCCCTGCGTCCGCTGAGCCACGCACCCGGTCCGCGACGCAGGCGCGCGGGCAGCCGGGAGTCCGGTGCGGCGCTCTCGGTCGGTTCCATTCCCGTCCCTCTCACAGCCGGCGGTGCCCACGCCACGCGGACTCGCTCCAGAAGTCAGCCGCGTCTGAAACCCCTTCCCCATGCTCCCGATGAGCAGGGGATACCCCAATCGCAGCGGGGCACGGCAGGCGCACACCTCAACAGTAGGCCGCAGAAGGCTTCTACGGGCAGCGGTCCACAACGGTTGCCCGAATGCGACCCGGCCACCCGTATGCATCTGGTATGCGCTGAACGGGTGGCCTTCAACCGCTACTCCTCGGTCGGAAGCGCGACTTCCGCGGCTGCGTCGGGTCCCTGTTCCAGCAGGACGGCGAAGCCTTCCTCGTTGAGAACCGGAACCTTCAGCTGCATGGCCTTGTCGAATTTAGATCCAGGATTGTCACCCACTACGACGAAAGCTGTCTTCTTCGAAACGGAACCGGTGACCTTTGCGCCCCGGCTCTGCAACGCATCTTTTGCGCCATCCCGTGTGTGGTTCTCGAGCGTTCCGGTCACGACGACGGTGAGGCCTTCGAGGGGCCGCGGCCCCTCGTCCTCTCCCCCGCCCTCTTCCTCCATACGGACACCGGCCGCCCGCCACTTGCGCAGGATCTCCCGGTGCCACTCCTCCTCGAACCACTGCTTCAGGGAGGCGGCGATGGTCGGGCCCACGCCCTCGACGGCGGCGAGCTCCGCCTCCGTGGCCTGTTCGATGCGCTCGACCGACCGGAATTCACGGGCGAGCGCTTCCGCGGCGACCGGGCCCACGTGCCGGATGGACAGGCCCGTGATGACTCGCGCGAGCGGGCGCTCCTTGGCCGCCGCGATGTTCTCCAGCATGGACACGGCGTTCTTCTTGGCCTCGCCCTGCTGATTGGCGAAGACCGTGGCGATCTTCTCCTCGCCCGTCTTGGGGTCCCGCTTGGGCAGCCCGCTGTCCTGATCCAGTACGTACGCCTTGATCGGCAGGAGGCGCTCGATGGTGAGGTCGAAGATGTCGCCCTCGTCCAGGATCGGCGGCTCGGACGGTTCCAGGGGCTTGGTGAGCGCCGCCGCGGCCACGTACCCGAAGTTCTCGATGTCCAGGCTCTTGCGGCCCGCGAGATAGAAGAGACGCTCGCGCAACTGGGCGGGGCACAACTGGGCGTTGGGGCAGCGGAGGTCGATGTCGGCCTCCTTCATCGGCCGCAGCGCCGTCCCGCACTCGGGGCACTCGGCGGGCATCACGAACTCCCGCTCCGTGCCGTCCCGCAGGTCGACGACGGGGCCGAGGATCTCCGGGATGACGTCGCCCGCCTTGCGCAGGACGACCGTGTCCCCGATGAAGACGCCCTTCTTCTTCACCACGTCCTGGTTGTGCAGGGTCGCGAACTCGACCTCGGATCCCGCGACGGTGACGGGCTCCACCTGGGCATACGGCGTGACGCGGCCGGTGCGGCCGACGCCCACGCGGATGTTCACCAGCTTGGTGTTGACCTCCTCGGGGGCGTACTTCCAGGCGATCGCCCAGCGGGGCGCCCGCGAGGTGGAACCGAGGCGGCCCTGGAGCGGGATCTCGTCCAGCTTCACGACGACGCCGTCGATCTCGTGCTCCACGGAGTGGCGGTTCTCGCCGAAGTACGTGATGAAGTCCCGTACGCCGTCGAGCCCCTGGACCACCTTGTTGTGCTGGGCGGTGGGCAGGCCCCACTCCCCCAGGAGCTCATAGGCGTGGCTGAGGCAGTCGATGTCGAAGCCCTCGCGGGCGCCGATGCCGTGCACCACCATGTGCAGCGGGCGCGTCGCGGTGACGCGCGGGTCCTTCTGGCGCAGCGAACCCGCCGCCGCGTTGCGCGGGTTGGCGAAGGGCTTGTCGCCGGCCTCCACCAGACGGGCGTTCAGCTCCTCGAACTTCTCCATGGGGAAGAAGACCTCGCCGCGGATCTCCACGAGCGCGGGGATCTTGTCGCCCTTGAGGCGGTCCGGGATGTCCCCGATGGTGCGGACGTTCGGAGTGATGTCCTCGCCCGTGCGGCCGTCGCCGCGGGTGGCCGCGCGGGTGAGCTTGCCGTCCTCGTACGTCAGGTTCACGGCGAGGCCGTCGACCTTCAGTTCGCACAGGAAGTGGTGGTCGCTGGTGCCGACCTCCTTGCCGACGCGGTCGGCCCAGGCGGCGAGCTCCTCGTCGTCGAAGGCGTTGTCCAGGGAGAGCATGCGCTCGCGGTGCTGGACCGAGGTGAACTCGGTTTCGTACGCCCCGGAGACCTTCTGGGTGGGCGAGTCGGGCGTGCGCAGCTCCGAATACTGCTCTTCCAGGGCTTCGAGCGAGCGAAGGAGCTTGTCGAACTCGGCGTCGCTGACGACCGGTTGGTCGTTCACGTAGTACCGGAAGCGGTGCTCCTCGATCTGTTCGGCCAGCTGGGCATGCTGATCCCGTGCCTCGGCGGGCACAGAGCCTTGCTGTTCGACAGCCACCGTTACATCCTCCCGTTACGTCATACCCAATTACTCAGGGTTGTCCGCGAGTGATCTCGCCGCCCGGGCGCAGTGGGCTAGCACCGCGCGGGCGTACGCCGGGGAAGACCCCGCGAGCCCGCACGACGGAGTGACCGTGACCGACTCCGCGAGAGATCCCGGATTCAGTCCCAGCCTGCGCCACAGCGTCCTGACACCCATGACGCTACCGGCAGGGTCTGACAATGGGCCGTCCACGCCGGGCACGACACCGGCGAAGAGCTTGGTGCCTCCCTCGACGGCCTCCCCGACCGCCTCGTCGTCACGCTCGGTGAGCAGCGAGAAGTCGAACGAGATCGCGTCCGCCCCGGCGCGGCGCAGGAGCGCGAACGGAACGTCCGGGGCGCAGGAGTGCACGACGGTCTGCCCGTCATGGACGCCCAGGACCTCCCGCAGGGTGCTCTCCACGAGCTGGCGGTCCACGGCGCGGTGGGTGCGGTACTCGCTCGCCGTCTTGATGTGTCCGCGCAGCACGGCGATGAGCGAGGGCTCGTCGACCTGGAGCACGATCTGCGCCCCGGGGATCCGGCGGCGTACGTCCGCGAGGTGGGCGCGCAGCCCCTCGGCGAGGGATCCTGCCAGGTCACGGCAGGCGCCGGGGTCGGAGAGCGCCGCCTCGCCGTTCTTCAGCTCCAGGGCCGCGGCGAGGGTCCACGGCCCGACGGCCTGCACCTTGACCGGCCCTTCGTACCCCTGGGTGAACTCCTCCAGGGCGTCGAGGTCTTCGCCGAGCCACGCCTTCGCGCGGCGCGTGTCGCGCCCCGGCCGGTCGCCGATCCGCCAGCCGCTGGGCTCCACGCGCGCGTAGAGCTCGACCAGCATTCCGGCGGTCCGCCCGATCATGTCGGCGCCGGGCCCGCGCGCGGGCAGCTCCGCCAGGTACGGGAACTCCTCGAAGCTGCCGGTGACGGTCTTCGCGGCCTCACGGGCGTCGCCGCCCGGCATGGACCCGATGCCGGTGGCCGGGCCCCAACGGTGCGCGCTCACGGTCTCGCTCACAGTCCCGCTCACTGTCCGGGCCGCACCGTCAGGTCGTTGACCTCCGCGTCGCGCGGCAGGTCGACGGCCATCAGGATCGTCGTGGCGACCGACTCCGGGTCGATGAAGCGGGAGGGGTCGTACTCCTTGCCCTCCTGCTGGTGGACCTTGGCCTGCATGGCGCTCGCCGTGCGGCCCGGATAGACGGAGGTGACGCGGACGCCGTTCGCGTGCTCCTCGCCCCGCAGGGAGTCGGCAAGGGCCTTGAGGCCGTGCTTGGAGGCGGCGTAGGCGGACCACTCGGGGCTCGCGCTCAGGCCCGCGCCCGAGTTGACGAAGACCACGTGGCCGTGTGCGGCGCGCAGTTGGGGCAGGAAGTGACGGGTCAGCTCGGCGGGGGCGATGAGGTTGACGTTGAGCTGGTGGCGCCAGGACTTGGGGGTGAGGTCACCGACGCGCCCCAGGTCGACGACGCCCGCGATGTGGAGCAGGGAGTCCACGCGGTCGGGCAGCGACTGGTGGCCGAACGCCCAGGAGAGCTTGTCCGGGTCGGAGAGGTCGCCCACGAGCGTGGCGGCCCCCGGGAATTGCTCCGCCAGTTCTTTCGCCCGGCCCGCGTCGCGTGCGTGCAGGACGAGGTCGTCGCCGCGTGCGTGGAGACGGCGGGCGACGGCCGCGCCGATGCCGGAGCCCGCCCCGGTGATCACATGTGTTGCCATGCGTCCATCGTCGCACCCCGGCAGGTGCAGGTCAGCGCGGAGTCACTGGGTGCCCATGGCCTCCTCCAGGTACGCGAGCGCGCCGACCGGCTCCTCGGCGAAGAAGACCAGGCCGGTCAGCGGCACCGGCAGGAAGCCCTCATCCTCCATGCGCTGGAACTGCTCCTTCAACCCGTCGTAGAAGCCCGCAGAGTTGAGCAGGACGACCGGCTTGGTGTGCTTGCCGTGCTTCTTCAGTTCGAGGATCTCGGTGGCCTCGTCCAGCGTGCCCGTGCCACCGACCATGATCACGATCGCGTCGGACTTCTCCAGGAGCAGCGCCTTGCGCTCGGCGAGGTCGCGCGCGATCACCATCTCGTCGGGCGCGGTGACGGCGCGGGCCTTGGCGGCGAGGAAGTCCACCGAGACACCCACGAGCCCCCCGCCCGCCTCGTGCACCCCATCGGCGACGACCTTCATCAGGCCGCTCTCCGAACCACCCCACACCAGGGTGTGGCCGCCCTTGCCGAGCAGTTCGGCGAATTCGCGGGCGGGGCGGGTGTAGCGGTCGGGGAGGTCGGCTGCGGAGAGGAAGACACAGATGTTCATGGCCTCACCGTACGATCCGGCACAGACTGGGTGGAACGCAGCCGCTCACAGAAGGAGAACACGGTGACCGCAGGACACAAGATCACCATCGAGCAGGGCTCCGGCCTCGTACGCGTGGTGCGTGACGGCCAGGTCGTGGCCGAAAGCCGGCGTCCGCTGCTGCTGCACGAGACGGGCTGCCCGGTGCGCTACTACCTCCCCCCGGAGGACGTCCGCACCAGCCTCCTGACCCCGTCGGACACGACGACCTACTGCCCGTTCAAGGGAACGGCGTCCTACTGGTCGCTGCCCGACGCCCCCGGCACCAAGGACGGCAAGGACGCGGTGTGGGCCTATCCCGAGCCGAAGGACGCGGTGTCGCAGATCAAGGACCACTTCTGCTTCTACGAAGTAGAAGCAGCGGAGTGAGGCGGTAGCGGCAGGCGGCCGGGCGGCGGCCGGCAGACCCTAGACCGCCGCCGTCGCCCGCTCCGTCGTCGCGATCGTCGCCGAGCCGACCACGCGCGTGCCGTCATACAGCACGATCGCCTGCCCGGGGGCCACGCCGCGTACCGGCTCCTCGAAGGAGACCCGCAGTTCCGAGCCGTCGACCAGCTCCGCGCGCACCGGCGTCTCGCCGCCGTGCGCCCGCAGCTGCGCGGTGTACGTGCCGGGGCCGGTGGGGGCCGCGCCGCACCAGCGGGGCTTGATCGCCGTCAGGCCCGAGACGTCGAGGGCGGCGACCGGGCCGACCGTCACGGTGTTGTTCACCGGGGAGATGTCCAGGACGTAGCGCGGCTTGCCGTCGGGGGCCGGGGTGCCGATCCGCAGGCCCTTGCGCTGGCCGATGGTGTAGCCGAAGGCGCCCTCGTGGGTGCCCAGCTTGTTCCCCTCGGCGTCGACGATGTCGCCCTCCGCCTTGCCCAGGCGGTCCGCGAGGAAGCCCTGGGTGTCGCCGTCGGCGATGAAGCAGATGTCGTGGCTGTCGGGCTTCTTGGCGACCGCGAGGCCGCGCTCCTCGGCCTCCGCGCGGATCTCCTCCTTGGTGGTGAGCGTGTCACCGAGGGGGAACATCGCGTGGGCGAGCTGGCGGTCGTCCAGGACCCCCAGGACATACGACTGGTCCTTGGCCATGTCCGACGCACGGTGCAGCTCGCGCGTGCCGTCGTCGTTCACCACGACCGTGGCGTAGTGCCCGGTGACGACCGCGTCGAAGCCGAGCGCGAGGGCCTTGTCCAGGAGCGCGGCGAACTTGATCTTCTCGTTGCAGCGGAGGCACGGGTTGGGGGTGCGCCCCGCCTCGTACTCCGCGATGAAGTCCTCGACCACGTCCTCGCGGAACCGCTCGGCCAGGTCCCAGACGTAGAACGGGATGCCGATGACGTCCGCGGCGCGGCGGGCGTCGCGGGAGTCCTCGATGGTGCAACAGCCTCGCGCGCCCGTGCGGAACGATTGCGGGTTCGCCGAGAGCGCCAGATGCACTCCGGTCACGTCGTGCCCGGCTTCGGCGGCACGCGCGGCGGCGACGGCGGAGTCCACGCCGCCCGACATGGCGGCGAGTACGCGCAGGGGGCGGGGGTGCGGCGGGGTCCTGTTCTCAGTCATAGCTCTAACAGGGTACGGGCCCGCGGGAACCACGCGCCCGTGAGTAAGCGTTGACGATCACATGGGGGAAGAACAGGACTCGACGGCGGAGCGCAAGCCCGAGCGCCGGGGCATCGACCGGCGGACGCTCCTGATCGGCGGCGCGGTGGCCGCCGCGGGCACTGCCGTGCTCGCGTCCGACCAGCTGGGGCGCCTGTGGTGGCGGCTGCCCGGCGTGGTCAAGAAGCGCAAGGAGGGCGAGGTCGACGCCAAGGGCGCCCAGTGGGTCGCCGCGTCGGACTACAACTGGCGGCGCGCGGACCGTCCCGACGACTACGGAATCGACATGGTCGTCATCCACGTCGTGCAAGGCGGGTACGACACCGCGCTGAAGGTCTTCAAGGACCCCGCGCACGGCGCCGCGGCCCATTACGTGGTGCGCAAGGACGGGCACGTGGCCCAGATGATCCGCGAGCTCGACGTGGCGTTCCACGCGGGGAACAAGAGCTACAACGAAAGGAGCATCGGCATCGAGCACGAGGGCTTCGTCGACAAGAAGTCCTCGTTCACCGATGCGATGTACGAGTCGTCGGCGCGGCTCACCGCAGGAATCTGCAAGCGGTACGACATCCCGGTGGACCGCAAGCACATCATCGGGCACGTGGAGGTGCCGGGCACGGACCACACGGATCCCGGGCCGCACTGGGACTGGGACCGGTACATAAAGCTGGTCAAGAAGGCCCGCACCGCTCTCGCCTGACCCCCGCAACCGCAACCGCTACCGCAGGTGCACCGGCAGCGACTCCACCCCGTACACGATGGACAGCTTGCGGAAGGAGAGCTCCTCGGGGTCGACCGCGAGCCGCATGTCCGGGAAGCGCTTCACCAGGGCGGGGTAGGCGGCGCGCAGCTCCATGCGGGCCAGTTCGGCGCCGATGCAGCGGTGGATGCCCCAGCCGAAGGCGAGGTGGCCCGAGGCCTTGCGGTGCGGGTCGAAGCCGCCGCCGTCGGGGGTGTACTTGGCGTCGCGGTTGCCGCCGCTCAGGGAGCAAAGGACCAGGTCGCCCTTGGGTATGCGCACCCCGGCCACCTCGATGTCCTCGCGGGCGAACCGCGGGAAGGCGACCTGTACGACGGTGAGGTAGCGCAGCGCCTCCTCGACGAAGGGCGCGGCGGCCGCGTCGTCGTCGCGCAGACGTGCGGCCGTCCCGGGGTCCTGCAGGAGCAGCAGGGAGCCGAGGGCCAGCATGCTCGCGGTCGTCTCGAAGCCGCCGGTGAGGATGCCGTCGGCGAGACCGGCGAGCTCCTCGTCGTCGACCGTGTCGCCGTGCTCCTTGACGATCATGCCGAGCAGTCCGTCGCCCGGGTTCTCGCGCTGCTTCTTGACGACGTCACGGAAGTAGGAGAGCGATGCGGATATCGCCCCGAAGGGAGCGGTCGCCCCGGCGAAGAGGTCGAAACGCTCCATGGCCAGCTGCTGGAAGTCGTGGCGGTCCTCGTAGGGCACGCCGAGCAGCTCGCAGATCGTCAGCGAGGGGATCGGGAGCGCGAACTCCTGGACGAGGTCGACGGGCCCTTCGGCGGCCTCCATCGCGTCGAGCCGCTCCTCGACGATGGCCTCGATGCGGGGCGTGAGGCGGCGCAGCCTGCGCATCGTGAACTCGGGGGTGAGGATGCGGCGCAGATGCGTGTGGACCGGGGGGTCGCTGAAGCCGAGGCCGCCGGGGTTGTGGTCCTCGACCACGCCTGCGTTGCCCGCGAGGTTCGTGAAGTCGTTGCTGAAGCCGTCGGTCGCCCCGAGGACGGCCTTGACCTCGTCGTAGCCGGTGACCACCCAGGCATCCATGCCGAACGGCAGCGGCACCTTGGATATCGGCTCCTCCGCCTGGCGCTCGGTGAGCCGGGCCACCGGGTCGAGCCCGTCACGGCGCATCGGCGCGAGAAGGGGCTCGGGCAGCCGCGATATCGCGGAGGCACTGATCCCGTTCTTCTGGATCCGGGAGAGGTACATCCGTCCGAGCCGCGCGGTGATGCGAGAGCGGAGGTTCGCCTTCAATGTGAACTCCAGGAGGGGGTTGTCGTGCAGCCCCGAACGCGCGGAGCGGACTCGCGAGCGGCAAGCATAGATCGGCCGACTGTGGGCCTCGTAGCCCGCTCCTGCGCCTGTCCGCCCGATAGCGGCCGAAACCGGCATCAACTCCGGGCGGGATCAATCCAGTAGGGCGTTACCTGCGTCACCTACCGCCGCAAACCGGGACCAAGTAGGTGCATCACCCAGCTAAATCACTCAGCTAATTCGCTCAGCTGAGTCGCTCGGTCAGGACGCGGCAGCCGACCCGCTCAGCTGAGTCCCGCCGTCCGCGCCCGCTCCACCGCCGGGCCGATCGCCCGGCCCACCGCTTCCACATCGGCCTTCGTCGAGGCGTGGCCGAGGGAGAAGCGCAGCGTGCCGCGGGCCAGGTCGGGATCGGTGCCGGTGGCGAGCAGGACGTGGCTGGGCTGGGCGACGCCCGCCGTGCACGCGGAGCCGGTGGAGCACTCGATGCCCTGCGCGTCGAGCAGCAGCAGGAGGGAGTCACCCTCGCAGCCGGGGAAGGTGAAGTGCGCGTTCGCGGGCAGCCGGCCTGCCGGGTCGCCCCCCAGGATCGCGTCGGGGACCGCCGCGCGCACGGCGGAGACGAGATCGTCCCGCAGCGCGCCGATCTCGCGGGCGAACCACTCGCGATGTTCCGCGGCATGCTGCCCCGCCACGGCGAACGCGGCGATGGCGGGCACATCCAGCGTCCCGGAGCGCACATGACGCTCCTGCCCGCCGCCGTGCAGGACGGGCACGGGGCTGTACTCGCGGCCCAGGAGCAGCGCCCCGATGCCGTACGGACCACCGACCTTGTGCCCGGAGACGGTCATCGCGGCGAGGCCCGACGCACCGAAGTCGACGGGGATCTGACCGAAGGCCTGCACCGCGTCGGCATGCAGCGGGATGTCGAACTCCCGCGCCACGTCGGCAAGTTCGCGGATCGGCTGGATGGTGCCGATTTCGTTGTTGGCCCACATGACGGTGGCGAGGGCGACGTCGTCGGGGTTGCGCTCGATCGCCTCGCGCAGCGCGTCGGGGTGCACGCGGCCGTACGCGTCGACGGGGAGGTACTCGACGGTGGCGCCTTCGTGCTCGCCGAGCCAGTGCACGGCGTCGAGGACGGCGTGGTGCTCGACGGGGCTCGCGAGGACCCGGGTCCGCGCCGGGGCGCCGCCTCCGGGGGCGCGCCTCGCCCAGTACAGGCCCTTCACGGCGAGGTTGTCGGCCTCGGTGCCGCCCGCGGTGAAGACGGTCTCGCTGGGGCGCGCACCGAGCGAATCGGCGAGCGCCTCGCGGGCCTCCTCGACGGTACGTCGCGCCCGGCGCCCCGCGGCGTGCAATGAGGATGCGTTGCCGGTGACGGCGAGCTGGGCGGTCATCGCCGCGATCGCCTCCGGGAGCATCGGAGTGGTCGCTGCGTGGTCGAGGTAGGCCATGGTGTGCACGATTCTACGAGCCGTGCGGGGCCCCGCGTTCCAGCGGTCAGCCCGCGAGACCCCACGACACGGTGTTGTCCATGGACATCAGCACCGCGAGGACGACGAGATCGGCCACACCGAGCCCGAGACCGAGGACCGCGCGGCCCTTGCGGGCGGTGCCGCGCAGGAGCGCGATGCTCGCGAGGACGATCGCGATGGGACCGAGGAAGAGGTTCAGGACGAGCAGCCCGAGCAGGCCGAGGACGAACGAGGCGACGGCCATGCCGTCGGTGTCACGCCGACCGGTGGGGACGGGGGCGGTCGTGGGGGTCGAAGAGGCGGAAGAGGTGTTGGCCTTGGGCTCGGACTTGGGAGCGAGGGTGCTGAGTCCCATGGTGCGACTCCTTTCAGGTGCCGTACGGATCAGTCGGTCTCGGATCTGCGCTCGGGACGACGCCCGGGCACTCAGGACGAGTGCCGGCGCGTGTGCCGCTCGCGGACCGTGAACACCACGAGCCAGACGCCGATGACGGCGGCGGCGACGAGGCTGACGGGGAGCGGCGCGTGGGCCACGGAGCCCAGGGCGACACCGAGCAGCAGGAGTGCGGCGACGAGGAACAACACGGGATGCCTCTCGTTGATCTCGTTGGTGATTTCGGTGAACGCTTGTGGTAACAACTGTTCACTGAGTTAGAGAGTACCGCGTCTCCGGCTTCCCAATCTCGGAGAACAGTTGTTAACTGCATGGCATGAGTCACACTCTCGGCATCCGGCAGGCCCAGAAGCAGAAAACCCGGCAGGCACTCCTCGACGCGGCGCTCCAGCTGCTGGAGGAGCAGAGCCTGAGCAGCCTGGGTCTGCGCGAGGTCACGCGTGCCGTGGGGGTGGCCCCCACCGCCTTCTACCGGCACTTCCGCGACATGGCCGACCTCGGCGTGGCCCTGGTCGAGGAGGCGCTCGACAGCCTGCACACCACACTCGTCGCCCTCCTCGCGGCGACCGGCGACGGAGCCGACGACGGCGAGGAACGCATCGCGGCCACGGTCGAGTTGATCGTCGCCTATGTACGCACCCACCCCGCGCACGTCCGGTTCATCGCCCGCGAGCAGCACGGCGGGGTACAGGCCGTGCGCTCCGCGATAGGCGATCAGCTGACCCTGTTCGCACAGGAGGTGAAGGATCAGTTCGCGCGCGAGCCGGACTCCGCGGGCTGGGCCGAGGACGACCTCCTGATGCTGGCCAGGATGTACGTCGACCACATGGTGATGACCGCCTCCTCGCTCCTGGAGGCGGCGCCCGGCACCGAACAGCGCGTGGCGGCCGGCGCGCGACGACAGCTGCGCCTGCTTTCGCTCGGGCGGCACCACTGGCTCGACGAGCGCTGACCGGGCTCAGAGCGAGGGCTCGACGCGCCCGTAAGGAGCAACTAGCCTTACGGTCATGACGACCGATCGTGACTGGACACTCGACCAGACCTTCGCGGGACCGACCGGCACCGTCCGCTGGACCGCCCTCGGCCCCGAGGACGCCCCGCCCGTCGTCCTGGTCCACGGCACACCCTTCTCCTCGTACGTCTGGCGGGGCGTGGCCCGCGCACTGTCCCGGGATCACCGCGTGTACGTGTGGGACCTGCCGGGCTACGGAACGTCCGAGATGCGCTCCGGGCAGGACGTGACCCTGGCCGCCCAAGCCCGCGTCCTCACCGAGCTCCTCGCGCACTGGGGGCTCGACGAACCTGCCGTGTTGGCCCATGACTTCGGCGGCTGCATCGCCCTGCGCGCCCACCTCCTGCACGGCGCCCGCTACGGACGTCTCGCCGTGGTCGACCCGGTGGCCCTCGCTCCCTGGGGCTCCCCCGCCTACCGGCTGCTCGGCGCGAACGCCGACGTCTTCAGCCAGTTGCCGCCCGCCCTGCACGAGGCGCTGGTGCGCGAGTACGTCGCCTCTGCGAGCCACCGCGGACTGCACCCCGCGGTGCTCGACCGCCTGGTCGAGCCCTGGTGCACGCAGGAGGGCAGGCCCGCCTTCTACCGGCAGATCGAGCAGAACGACCAGCGGTACACGGACGAGATCCAGGGCCGGTACGGCGAGTTGGCGCTGCCCGTCCTGATCTGCTGGGGCACGGACGACACCTGGATTCCGGTGGAGCGCGGCCACGAGCTCGCCAAGCTGATCCCGGGCTCCGAGCTCCGTCTGATCGAGGGCGCGGGCCACCTCGTACAGGAGGACGCGCCCGCCGAGCTCACCGCTGAGCTGAGCCGCTTCCTGCGTACAGACCGGTGACCGCGGCGGCGGCGTCCGCGAGCTCGGCGCGCGCCTCTGGCGGCGAGAGCACTTCCACACTGGCCGCGAACGGAAGCAGCGTGCGGACGTCGCCCACGACGCCGAAGCCGAGCCGGACGGTGATCCACTCGCTCTCCCCGTCGTCATCGGGACGCTCGCTGAGAAACTGCCCCTTGAGGCGCAGGAACTGGGCGAAGCGGTCGCGCGCGACCCGCGCCGTCACGTCGACGGCGACCGGCCGGTCCTCGACCTGCCGCTTCAGCACCCCCCAGACGTCGGCGAGCTCGACACCTGCCCTGCGCCGCACGGGCTGGTCCGTGAGAGCCGCCGACCGCACCCGGTCGGCGCGGAAGAGCTGCGGGGCGCCGCGCCGGTCGGCGACCAGATACCAGACGCCCGCCTTCGAGACGAGGCCGTACGGGTCCACGGTGTAGCCGCGCGGCCGGTCGTCGCCGCTGTGCCGGTAGCGCAGCCGCAGCCGCCGGTCGGAGAAGACGGCGTCCTGCAGTACGTCGAGATCGCCGGTGGCCGCATCCGATCCGCGGGGGCCCGGCATCCAGCGCGCCGAGTCGACGAGGATGCGCCGACTGGTCAACTCGGCCGCGGGCCGGTGCGGTTCGGGCAGCGCCGCCATGACCTTGCGCAGCGCGGAGCCGATGGCCTCGTCGAGGCCGAGCGCGGCGTGCGCGCCCTGCGCGGCCAGGATGAACAGCGCCCGCGACTCGTCCGCCGTGAGCCCCGTGACGTCGGTGCGGAAACCGGCAAGGAGCGCGATGCCGCCGTGCCTCCCGCGCTCGGCGTACACCGGGACTCCGGAGGCGGAGAGTGCCTCGACGTCGCGGTAGATGGTGCGCACCGAGACTTCGAGGCGGTCGGCCAGTTCATGGGCGGGAACCTGCCCGCGGGTCTGGAGCAGCAGCAGGATCGAGAGCAGCCGGTCGGATTTCACGCGGTCAACAATGACCGAAAGGGCTGACACAGGCTGCGAGGTGCGGCCGGCAAGGGGGTCTTGTCCGCCGCTCCCAAGTCCTGCTTATGATTCAGGCGTGTTCGATTCCCGGCACATCAAGTCATTTCACGAAGTGGTCCGGACCGGCTCCTACTCCGCCGCCGCCCGCTCGCTCGGCTATACGCAACCCGCGATCACCCAGCAGATGAAGGCGCTCGAACGCTCCGTCGGCACGGTCCTCTTCACCCGCGTCGGCCGCAGGATGCGCCTCACCGAGGCCGGCGAGGCGCTGTCCCGGCACGCGGGGATCATCCTGGGCAACATCAACGCAGCCGAGCAGCAGATGAACGCCATCACGGGCCTGCGCAGCGGACGCGTACGCATCTGCGCCTTCCCCAGCGCCAACGCCACCCTCATCCCCGAGGCCCTCGCCCGGCTGGCGCAGAGCCACCCCGGCGTGCGCGTCGAGCTCCAGGAGAACGAACCGCCCGAGTCGCTGCGGCGCCTGGTGGACGGCGACTGCGACATCACGCTGGCCTTCCACTACCCCGGCCTGCACGAGGACGTCCCGGACGACGTGGTGGAGATCCCGCTGATGGAGGACCAGCTGACGGTCCTCATGCCCTCCCGCCACCCGCTGGCCCGGCGCCGCTCCGTCAAGCTCGCCGACCTCGCGGGCGAGCGCTGGATCGCGGGCTGTCTGCGCTGCCGCGCCAATTTCCTGCACGAGTGCGCCGAACAGGGCTTCGCGCCGGACATCGCCTTCACCACGGACGACAACCTCGTCATCCAGAGCCTGGTCGCCGAAGGGCTCGGCATCGCGATGATGCCGGGCCTCGTCCTCAACTTCCTGCGCCACCGGCAGGTGACAGGACGGGCCCTCGATCCGGCGTCACGCCGCCAGGTCTCGGCGTACGCGCTCAGGGAGCACCTGCGGATACCCGCGACGGCGCTGGTGCTGGAGGAACTGAAGGCGGTCGCAGCGAACCGGGTGGGCTGCTGAGGCACGCCCCGCCGCACACCCGTCACCCCGTCACTCGAACCCCACATCCATAAGCAAAAGTTGGCATGTGGCTTAGAAACTGTCGTTGGACGTGATGGAAGAGCGGCAGGACGCTGCCTCTATGAGTGCATCCATCACCGCATTCCGCGCAGTCCGCACCACCGGGCGCATGGACGCCCTCGTCGCCGGCATCCGCGAGGCCGTCGGCCGGGGCCTGCCGCCGGACCTGACGGCGTACCTGGTCGGCGAACGTCTCGCGCCGCATCTTGGCGCGACCGACCTCCTCACTGATGAGCAGTGCGAGGGCGACCCCGAGCGCTACCGGCAGCATCTGCTGCACGCCGAGCACGACGGCAGCTTCTCGGTGGTCGGCCTGGTCTGGCTGCCTGGCCAGCACACTCCCGTCCACGACCACGTCTCCTGGTGCGTCACCGGCGTCCACGAGGGCGCGGAGCACGAGCGGCGCTACCGGCTCGTCCCGGCGGCATCCGGCACCCCGGCACATCTCGTCGCCACCGAGGACCTGGTCAACGAGCAGGGCTCGGTGTGCGGCTTCGCACCACCGGGAGACATCCACCGCGTCTGGAACGCGGGCACCCAGCGGGCGATATCGCTCCACGTGTACGGCGCCGACATCTCCCGCCTGGGCACCAGCGTGCGCCGGGTGTACGAGCTGCCGGCCGACCGCTGATGGCGCTGCTGGGTCAACGCCATCAAGCCCCCCGCGTCTCGCCGGTGGTACCTCCTCCCGGCCGCCGCCGCCCGCTGCCGGGGCTCGGCCTCGCGGCCCTGGGTGTCGCGACGGCCTGGGCGGTGCACGCCCTGATCCCCGCCGTGCCGATGCTGACGGCGGCGGTGGTGCTCGGGCTTGTGGCGGCGCATGTTCCGGGCGCCCGCTCTTTTGTACGGGGCCGGGGCAAGGCAGGGCTCTCCCTCGCCGGAAAGCGGCTGATGCGGCTCGGCATCGTCCTGCTCGGCCTGAAGCTGAGCCTGGACGACGTCCTGGGTCTCGGCTGGGCGACGGTCGTGATGGTGCTCGGGGTGGTCTCTCTGACGTTCTTCGGTACGTGGTGGCTGGGCCGCCGGATGGGACTGCCCGGCGATCAGCCGCTCCTGATCGCCACCGGTTACTCGATCTGCGGGGCGTCCGCGATCGGCGCGGTCGGCGAGGTGACCGAGAGCGAGGAGCGGGACGCGGCGGTGTCGGTGGCGCTCGTGACGCTGTGCGGGACGCTCGCCATCGCCGTACTGCCGCTGCTACAGGGTCCGTTGGGGCTGACCGACGCCGAGTTCGGGCGGTGGGCCGGGGCGAGCGTGCACGACGTGGGGCAGGTGGTGGCCACCGCGCAGACCGCTGGGGCGGGGGCCCTTGGGGATGCGGTTCTGGTGAAGCTGATGCGGGTGGCGATGCTTGCGCCGCTGGTGGCGGGGGTTGCGGTCGCGCTTCGGGCGCGGTCCGCTCCGGGGGTGGCTTCGGGGACGCGGCGGCCGCCGGTGGTTCCGTTGTTCGTGGCGGGGTTCTTGGTGATGGTCGCGGTGCGGAGTACTGGCTGGGTGCCGGGCGGTGCGCTCGGCCTGGCGGGGCACGTCCAGGAACTCCTCCTGGCGGCCGCCTTGTTCGGCCTCGGGGCGGCGGTGGATCTGCCCTCGCTCACGCGGACCGGGGGGCGGGTGGCGGCGCTCGGGCTTTGTGCGTGGGTGGTGGTGGCGGGGGTTTCTTATGCGGGGGTGATGGTTGTCGGGTAGGGAATCTCTCCCCAACCCCACCCCTTCCCGAAAACCCGCTGGCGCGGGGGCCTTGGTGGCCGCAATCACCGGCTCCGCCGAGTTCGTCCTCAAACGCCGGACGGGCTGGAAGATTCACCCCGGCCCGGGAAAGTCTTTCAGCCGTCCGGCGTTTGAGGACCGGGGTCTGGGGCGGAGCCCCTGCGCGGCGGAGCCGCCAATAGATACAGCCGGGAAGGGGCGGGATTGGGGAGAGCCCCGCAGGGAACGCCCGAACCTCAGCCCAGACGAACCCGCGCCAGCTGACGCGACTGGGCCACCAGGCGGTCCTCCGTGTCCCAGACCTCCGCGTCCTCCTCCAGGAAGCCCCCGGCGAGGTTGCGGGTCGTGATCGAGACGCGGAGCGGGCCCGGCGCGGGCTTCGCGCGGACGTGGACCGTCAGTTCGACCGTGGGGACCCAGCCGGAGAGGCCGAGCTCGAAGGCCGTCGGCGGCAGCGCGTCCACCGCGAGGAGCAGCGAGAGCGGATCCGCGTCCCGGCCGTCCGCGAGACCGAACCAGGCCCGCATCTCCCCCTTGCCGGAGGGCTGGCCGAGGGCCCACCCCAGGGTGGAGGGGTCCAGCTTCAGGAAGAGCCGGTCGCTGATGGCGGAACTGCCGGGCACCGGCCGGTGATCCGGCGCGTCCTGCGGCCCGAAGCACTGCTCCATCGGCGGCAGCGCAGGCGGCTTGGCCGTCGTACGGACATCGTCGGGCAGCCCGGCCAGGTCTCCGTACGAGGCGAGCACACGGATCCGCTCGACCTCGCGCCCCTCCTCGTCGTGCTGGAAGAGCGAGGCCTGCCCGGTGGACAGGGTCCGCCCGGCCCGCGCCGTGTCCGTACGGATCACGGCGGGACCGGGGTGGGACGCCGTGAGGTAGTGGGCGGAGACCGTGAAGGGGTCCGCGTGCGGCAGGGCGTCGGCGAGCGCGCGACCGAGGACCGCGAGGAGGTAGCCGCCGTTGACGGCGTTGATGATCGTCCACCCGGCGGAAAGGTCGATGTCGTAGACACCGGGCTCCCGCCGGGTGACCGCGGTGTCGCGGTCGAACTCGCTGTCGCCGATGCTCGCGGGCACCGCTACCGGTATGGATGTCGCCTCTGCCATACCGGTAAGGTACAACATCACATTACTGAGCGGTAGCTTTTCTCGCTGACGGCGCTGCCGGCGCTGACCGACCCGCCTACGACACGTCCTCCGCGTCGACCTCCACCGCCGTGGACCGCCGGTGCCAGGCCCGCGGCGCGCGCCAGTGGTAGCGCAGTGCGAGCAGCCGCAGGACGAAGGTCGTGATCACGGCGAGGCCGCTGGTGAAGGCGTTCACCATGTCGTAGTTGATGCAGAGCGCGACCATCGCGGAGCCGACGATCGCGGGCACGGCGTACAGGTCCCGGTCCCAGCGCACCAGCGAGGGCACCTCGTTGGCGATGATGTCGCGCAGCACGCCGCCGCCCACCGCGGTGGCGAGGCCCAGGGCCGCCGACGAGGTGAGGCCGAGGCCGTAGTCGTACGCCTTGGTGGTGCCGGTGACGCAGAAGAGGCCCAGGCCCGCCGCGTCGAAGACGTTCACCGCGAGCTGGGTGCGCTCCACCTCGGGATGCAGGAAGAAGACCAGGAGGGCGGCGAACAGCGGCGTGATGAAGTAGCCGAGATCGACGAACGCGGCGGGCGGCACCGCCCCGATGACCACGTCACGGATGAGCCCTCCGCCCAGCGCGGTGACCTCGGCGAGCACGGCGATGCCGAAGACGTCGAAGTTCTTGCGCACGGCGAGCAGCGCGCCGGAGATCGCGAAGACGAAGATTCCGACGATGTCGAGCGCGTGCTGGACGGAGGGACTGAACAGATCCTGGATCACGCGACATTCTTACCTGCCCGCCGGTGCGCACCCGACGAGGCCAGGCCCCGGGGCGGGGCTACCGGGCCCGGACTACAGGGCCGGGACTACAGGGCCGGGACTACAGGGCCGGCTTGCCCTTCGTGAACAGCCACGTCTGGAACAGCGAGTCGAGCTGCTTGCCCGAGATCTTCTCGGCGAGGCGGATGAAATCGTCCGTGGTCGTGTTCCCGTACCGGTTCTGCTTGGTCCAGGCGGGGAGCAGCTTGAAGAACGCCTTGTCACCGATGCGCTCGCGCAGGACCTGGAGCGTCATCGCGCCACGCTGGTAGACGGCGGAGGCGAACATCGTGTCGCGCTGCGGGTCGCCGACGACCGTCTGCCAGAAGGCCGAGTCCGCGGGGCGCGAGTTGTAGCCGGCGAGGAAGGCGTCATGGGCGGACTGGGTGCCCTTGTGCTCGCTCCACAGCCACTGGGAGTAGGTCGCGAAGCCCTCGTTGAGCCAGATGTGGTTCCACTTCTCGACCGATACCGAGTCGCCGAACCACTGGTGCGCGAGCTCGTGGGCGATGGTCGACTCGCTGCGGATCGCGGAGTAGACCGGCTTGGTCTGGGTCTCCAGGGAGAAGCCCGCCTGCGGCATGTCGTCGACGATCGCGCCGGTCTCCTCGAAGGGGTAGGGGCCGAAGATCTTCGACCAGTAGTCGGTGACCTCGGCCGTGACGCCGTACACGTCTACGTTGTTGCTGTTCTCCAGGACGGGGTCGATGGCGACGTAGATCGGGGTCCCGCCCGGGGTCCTGCCCTTCTTCACGTCGAACTTGCCGATGGTGGCGGTCGCGAGATAGGTCGCCATGGGCTTGGTCTCGCGCCAGTGGGCGACGGTCTGGCCGCCCTTGTCGTACGTGTCGACGAGACGGCCGTTGGAGACTCCCGTCAGGCCCTTGGGCGCCTTGATGCGGATGTCGAAGGCGGCCTTGTCCGACGGGTGGTCGCTGGAGGGGAACCAGGTGGAGGCGGCGTTGGGCTCGCAGGCGACGAAGACGCCGTCGGTGGTCTTCATCCAGCCGTAGTCGGAGCCGAAGACGATGGGCCCGCTCAGCGGCTCGGGCACACCGCCGTAGGTGACGGTCACGGTGAACGTCTTGTGCCCCCGCAGACTCTCGCGCGGGCTGACGCGGATCTCGTCGCCGGCGCGGGTGAACTTCGCCCGTCTGCCGTTCACCTCGATCTTCGTCACCTCCAGCTTCTGGAGGTCGAGGTTGAACGAGGAGAGGTTCTGGGTGGCGCGCGCGCTGATCGTGGTACGGCCGTCGAGGCGGTCGGTGTCGGGGTTGTACGCCAGGTCGAGGCCGTAGTGGCGTACGTCGAATCCGCCGTTGCCGAGCTGCGGGAAGTACGGGTCGCCCACGCCGTCGGAGCCCGGGTGGGGGCCCGGCGCGGCGGCGATCAAGCAGAAGGAGGCGGCGGCGGTGGCCAGTGCCCCCAGACGTGCCGAACGGGAGAGTGCCATGAGTCATCCCTTCGCGCGTGTTCCGGTGAAACGGACACGCAGACTCTGCACTCTCCCGTATGGGCGTGTACATGACTTGGTGCCTGATTTTTACCAAGTCATCAGGTGCTACTTGTCAGTTGACGCCTGACCCTTGGCCTCCGCTTCCGGAGCGTCCTCGGCGGCCTCTTCGGAGGCCTCCTTCGAAGCGCCCTTCGAGACAGCCGCAGGGGCGTCATCCGGGGCTGCCTTCGCCACAGGTTCCTTCGCGACCGTCTTCTTCGGGGTCGCGGCCTCCTCGGCCGTCTCCTCCGCCTTGCTCACCACCGACACCACGTCGATCGCCTCCTTGGCGACCTGGAGCAGCTTGGTGTCGCCCGGCTGCTGGTCCTCGGCGTTCTCCGGGTGGTGGCACGCCACCTGGTGGCCGGAGGCGAGGGCGATCAGCGGCGGCTCGGTCTTCGCGCAGATCTCCGTCGCCTTCCAGCAGCGCGTGTGGAAACGGCAGCCGGTGGGCGGGTCGATCGGCGAGGGGACGTCACCGCGCAGCAGGATGCGCTCGCTCTTGACGCCGCGCCGCTTGGGGTCGGGCACCGGCACCGCGGAGAGCAGCGCCTTGGTGTACGGGTGCATCGGCGTGGAGTAGAGGTCCTTGCGGTCCGCCAGCTCCACGATCTTGCCGAGGTACATCACCGCGATGCGGTCCGAGACGTGCCGGATGACCGAGAGGTCGTGCGCGATGATCACGTACGTGAGACCGAGCTCGTCCTGGAGGTCGTCCAGGAGGTTGACCACCTGGGCCTGGATGGAGACGTCCAGGGCGGAGACGGGCTCGTCGGCCACGACCAGCTTGGGCCGCAGGGCGAGCGCACGGGCGATGCCGATGCGCTGGCGCTGGCCGCCGGAGAACTCGTGCGGGTAGCGGTTGTAGTGCTCGGGGCTGAGCCCCACGCGCTCCAGCATCTCCTGCACGTGCTTCTTCAGGCCGCCCTCGGGCTTGACGCCCTGCAGCTTGAACGGCGCACCGACGATCGTGCCGATGGTGTGCCGCGGGTTCAGCGACGAGTACGGGTCCTGGAAGATCATCTGCACGTCGCGGCGCAGCGGTCGCATCTTGCCGGTGTTCAGGTGCGTGATGTCCACGCCCTCGAACTCCACGCGGCCCGCGGTCGGTTCGAGCAGCCGGGTGATCAGCCGGCCCATCGTCGACTTGCCGCAGCCCGACTCGCCCACGACGCCGAGCGTCTCACCGGGGCGGACGTCGAAGCTGAGTCCGTCGACGGCCTGCACGGCCGCCACCTGGCGCTGCAGCAGCCCCTTCTTGATGGGGAAGTGCTTCACCAGGCCGTCGACCTTGAGCAGCGGCTCGACCGAGCTCTCCTTCTGCGCCGGGATGGTCATCTCCTGGCCCTTCGCCTGGTCTTTCGCATCGTCTTTCACAGCTTCGGCGCAATCTCTTCGGTCCAGATCCGGGTCCGCTCGTCCTGCGACATGTGACAGGCGGTGAAGTGCCCCGGTGCGACCTCGTGCAGGTCGGGGCGCTCGCGGCGGGTGATCTGGTCCTTGGGGATGTCGGCGTACGGGCAGCGCGGGTTGAAGGCGCAGCCCGTCGGCAGGTTGATCAGGCTGGGCGGGGAACCCTTGACCGGCACGAGACGGTCTGTCTCCTCGCGGTCGATGCGCGGCATCGATCCGAGCAGGCCCCAGGTGTAGGGGTGCTGCGGCTCGTAGAAGACCTTCTCGGCGGTGCCGCGCTCGACGCAGCGCCCGCCGTACATCACGAGCAGTTCGTCGGCCATCTCGGCGACCACGCCCAGGTCGTGCGTGATCATGATGACCGCGGAGCCGAACTCCTTCTGCAGATCCCGGATGAGGTCGAGGATCTGCGCCTGGACGGTGACGTCCAGGGCGGTCGTCGGCTCGTCCGCGATGAGCAGCTCGGGGTTGTTCACCAGGGCCATCGCGATCATGGCGCGCTGGCGCATGCCGCCCGAGAACTCGTGCGGGTAGCTGTCGACCCGCTTGTCCGGCTGGGGAATGCCCACCCGGTCGAGCATCTCGATGGCGCGCTTGCGGGCGACCTTCTTGTCCACCTTGTGGTGGACGCGGTACGCCTCGGTGATCTGCTGGCCGATCGAGTAGTACGGGTGCAGCGCGGACAGCGGATCCTGGAAGATCATCGCCATCTCGCGGCCGCGCAGCTTGCGCACCTCGTTCGGGTCCGCGCTGAGCAGCTCCGTGCCGTTCAGCCAGATCTCGCCGGACAGCTGGGCCTTGCGGCTGCCGTACTGGCCCGCGGTGTGCAGGCCGAGGATGCCGAGCGAGGTGACCGACTTGCCGGATCCCGACTCGCCGACGATGCCGAGGGTCTTGCCCTTCTCCAGCTGGAAGCTGAGCCCGTCGACGGACTTGACCAGGCCGTCGTCGGTGGGGAAGTGCACCTTCAGATCGCGTACTTCGAGGAAGGCGGTGGGAGGGACCGCAGTGGCGACGGGTTCTCCGACCGCCGCTCCGGTCTTGTGCAGTTCGGTCATCCCAGCCTCACTCGCGGGTCGATGACGGCGTACAGAAGGTCGACGACGAGGTTGGCGAGCGCGATCGCGAGCGAGGCGCACAAGGTGACGCCGAGGATCACCGGCAGGTCCTTGTTGCTGATGGCCTTGACCGCCTCGAGGCCGAGCCCCGGCAGGTTGAACGTGGACTCGGTGAGCACGGCGCCGCCGAGGAGCACACCGAGGTCCAGGCCGAAGACGGTGAGGATCGGCGTCATGGCGGAGCGCAGCGCGTGCCGCCTGATGACGACGGCCTCGCCGAGGCCCTTGGCGCGCGCGGTGCGGATGTAGTCCTCACCGAGCACTTCCAGCATGGTGGCGCGGGTCAGTCGCGCGTACATGGCGGCGTTGAGGAACGCGAGCACGATCCAGGGAAGGATCAGCGTCTCGAACCAGATGTTGATCGGATCGTCCGTGGTGAGGGTGTCCTCGATCTTCACCCAGCCGAGGGTGTGGACGAAGAGCCCCATCGCGATCATGCCGGTGAAGAAGATCGGCAGCGAGACGCCGCCGAGGGCGGTGATCATCGCGGAACGGTCCCAGATGGTGCCGCGCTTGAGCGCGGAGAGCACGCCGGTGGCGACACCGGCGACCAGCCACAGCACACAGGCACCGGCGGCGAGCGCCGCGGTGACGGGCAGGGCGTCCTTCAGGGTCTCCCAGACGGGCGCCTCGGTACGGAAGCTGTATCCGAAGCAGGGTGCCGGGCAGTGGGTCACGTCGGCCCCGTTGGAGTAGTCACGCCCCATCGGGATGCCCTTGACGAAGTCCCAGAACTGAACGAGCAACGGGTCGTCAAGGCCCAGTTTGATCCGGATGCCCGCGAGCTGCTCGGCTCCGGACGACTTACCGGCGAAGAGGACGGCGATGTCCTGTCCCGCCCACTTGGGCAGCATGAAGAAGACGGTGAAGGTCGCGAGCAGTACGACCAGCACCATGACGACAACGGCGATCAGGCGCCGGATGAGATAAGCAAGCACTGTGCGCGGCCCGGCGGTGGCCGGGACCCCCTTGTGAGGGGTCCCGGCCACCGCCCGGGGCCATCACCTGCCCTTCGGACTGGCGGGATTCGACGGTAGGACGGCCTTACGGCTACTACTGACTGCTAACTGCTGCTACTGCTACTTCGCGTCGTTGACACCGAGCGAGACGTAGTCGTAGCGACCGCTGTACGCGGCGGACGAGTAGACGTTGGTCGCCCGCGAGGAACGCCACGAGATGTTCTTCTCGTAGATGAAGGGCATCCAGTACGCCTTGTCGACGATCTCGTGAGCGAGGTCGGTGTAGATCTGACCGGCCTTCTCGGGGTCGACCGTGCCGATCGCGTCGTCGAAGTACTTGTCGATCTTCGGCTCGTCGATCTGCGACTCGTTGTAGTTGCCGTTCTCGTTGATGAAACGGCTGTCGAACAGCGGCTGGGCGTAGCCCTGGCCGGTCGGGAAGTCAGGACCCCAGCCCGCCATCGTCATGCCGATGCCGCGCTTCTTCACCACCGCGGGAGAGCCGGTGATGCTGGAGGAGTCGGCGCCGTCGATCTGGTCGACCTCGGCGTTGATGCCGACCTTCTTCAGCTGCTCCTGGAGCGCCGTGGCGGCGTCCACCTCGCCCGGCTGGTTGGTGCGGGCCGAGACCTTGGTCGAGAAGCCGCTGGGCTTGCCGCACTCCTTGAGCTGGGCCTTCGCCTTGGCGACGTCCGGCTTGCCCTTGCGCTTGAGGATCCCGTACGGGTCGTAGTCGTCGTGACCCTTGATCGACTTCGGGAAGACGTTCGCGGCGATCTCACCGGCGGCGACCGGGCCACCACGGGTCTTCTGCAGGCTCGCGAAGTCCGTGGCGTAGAAGACGGCCTTGCGGCAGGCCTCGTTGTCGAACGGCTTCGTCTTGGTCACCAGGGCGACGTAACGGACGAAGTCCGTCTGCATGTTGTCGACGTTGCCCTTGTGGTCCTGAATGGCGGTGGTACGACCCGACTGGGTCATGCCGGTGCCATTCATGTCGATGTCGTAGTCGCCTTCCATCAGGCGCTTGTCGTTCTCTTCGAGGTTCGCCGAGATGGTGACCGAGATCTTGTCCGGCAGCGCGGGACGGACCGGGTCGGACGACTTCTTCCAGTTCTTGTTGCGGACCAGCGTGATGCTCTTGCCGGCGCTGTAGTTCTGGAACTTGTACGGGCCGGAGGAGAACGGGCGCTGGGTGTACTTGGCGCCGGTGTCCTCGGACTGCTTGACCGGGGTGCCCGACGGCATCGCGAGCATCTGCTCGAAGTCGCCGTTCTTCTTGGGCAGCTTGAAGATGATCGTGTTGTCGTCCGGCGTCTCGATCGCCTTCAGACCGAGCTTGTCCTTCGACTTGTCCTCGTAGGGGCCCTTGTACTCGCCCTTGGGGTCGAGCGTGGACTTGAGGTAGCCGGGACCACCGGTGATGACCTTGGTGGCCCAGATGCGCTCGATGCCGTACTTGATGTCCTTGGAGGTCAGCTTCGAGCCGTCCTCCCAGGTAAGACCGTCACGCAGCTTGTACGTGTAGGTCTTGCCGTCGTCGCTGATCTTCGCCGTGGACTCGGCGAGGTCGGGGACGAGCTTGTTGGACGCGGCACCCGGCTTGGTGTCGTACGTGATCAGCGTGCGGGTGTAGTACCGCATGAAGTCCCACGTCATGCCGTAGTACGCGCGCTGCGGGTCGGCCGAGTCCAGGTCCTGCTTGGCGATGAACTTGAGCGTTCCGCCCTTTTTCTTCGACTCGTTCGCGACCTTGCCGATCGCCGCGTTGTAACCGGCGCCCTTGCTGTCGTCGTCGTCGCTGCTGCCGCCGCACGCCGTGGTGGTCACCAGCGCCGCCACGACGAGGGCCGCGCCAGCGGTCAACCGTCGTTTAGAGGAACCTGTGGGCATTTCTCGCATCCTCCGAGATTCGCGGTCCTTGGCCTTTGACTGCCGTAAGAACCATGGGAAGAGCCACCTGACGCTGCGGCAGGGGCAAGCCAGTTGGAGCTGTTTAACGGGTTCCCTTGGGGTCCAGGGCATCGCGCAGCCCGTCACCGAAGAGGTTGAAGGCAAGCACGGTCACGAAGATCGCCAGGCCGGGGAAGACCATGAACATCGGGTCATGCTCGTACGTCGCCAGGGCGTCCCGGAGCATGCCGCCCCAGGAGGCCGTCGGCGGGCGCACACCCGCGCCGAGGAAGCTGAGCGCCGCTTCGGTGAGGATGTTGGTGGGGATCATGAGCGTCGCGTAGACGGTGATCGGAGCGACCAGGTTCGGCAGCAACTCACGGAAGAGGATGTGCCGTTGACCGCCGCCGAGGCTGCGGGCCGCTTCCACGTACTCGCGTTCGCGCAAGCTGAGGGTCTGGCCGCGGACGATGCGCCCGACGTAGGGCCAGCCGAAGAAGCCGATCACCAGGATCAGTACCGCGATGCGGACGCCGCTGCCGGTGAGACCGAGCAGGTCGTCGGGCAGGACGGAGACCAGGGAGATCACGAAGAGCAGCTGCGGGAAGGCGAGCAGCACGTCCATGACCCGGCTGATGAGCGCGTCGACCCAACCGCCGAAGTAACCGGCGATGATGCCGAAGAAGGTACCGAGCGCCACGGCCACCACGGCGGCGAGGAAGGCCACCAGGAGGGAGATGCGGGCGCCGTAGACGATCCGGCTGAAGATGTCGCGGCCCTTGTTCGGCTCGACGCCGAAGAGGAAGTCCCAACTCATGCCGCCGAACGCACCCTTGGGCAGGTTCGTGAGGTCTTCCAGCTCGTCCTGGTGGAACTCGTTGGGCGGGTGGCCCAGCAGGGAGACGATCAGGGGCGCGAAGACGGCGACAAAGACCAGGACGAGCACGGTGATGCCGCCGGCCAGAGCGACCTTGTCCCGCTTCAGGCGGTTCCAGGCGATCTGCTTGAGGGACCGCCCCTCGACCTTCCTCACCCCTGCATCAGCTGCGGGAGCGACGTCCGCTGTCGGGTCCGCGTCCGCAGGTGTGTCATGCAATGGTGCCGTCATCGTGGCAGGGACCCCTCTCAACCGGTGGTGACCGGCCCGCACTTGCCGCTGTAGCGACGTGATCAGTCCGTCGTACACAGGGGCGAAGCGCCCCACTTGCGGGAGTCTTCATCGGGGTTGCGATCTGTTACCAGCCTTGACGGGGAAAGGATGCTCAACCGTGATGCTGTTCGAGGTGTTCCGTTATCCGGACGCACGTGAACGAGGGGCGAACACGGGGCAGTTGGGTCGCAATGCGCCACGGGTGACCATAGGCCCCCTCCACCATCAGAACGGACATCCTGGCGGTCAGGGCAGGTATACGAGCCGCGGTGGCCGGTTCAGGGCCCTGCGGGCAGGAGGCGCGGCGCCGGTTCAGTACTGCGCGGGGTAGCCGTAGCCGCCCGCGGGCGCCGGGGCGGGCTGGGCCTCGCGGTCGTAGAACGGCCTGGCGTTGGCGCGCAGCCACAGGGCCACGGGGTCGTACGCGTCGGACATCGCGACCGTCGACACGGGCAGGCCGTCGGGGACGGCGGCGATCGACTGCTGCATCATCGTGCGTACCCCGTCCACCGAGGACGGCGACGTGTCGTAGACATCGAGGCCGATGGCCAGGTACGGCGCGCCGAGCGCGGGCTGTACCCAGGCGCGGCGCAGTGAGCGGACCGCGGGGGTGCGGTGCGCGTTCTGCGTGAGCAGGGCGTAGAACTGGGGGATCTCGATGGCCGGCTCGGTGAGCCGCAGCGGGCCCGCGGGCAGCAGGTCCAGGCCCGAGGCGATGCGCCGCAGGTCGAGCCAGGGGATGCCGACGCCGCCGCCGGGTGCGTGCGGGTTGAGCCAGAGGCCGTAATGGTCGGGGTAGAGGGTCCGGGCGATGTCGAGCCCGCTCACCACCTCGTACGAGCGGTTCCAGCCACTGGCGGAGAGCTCCTGGGCGGAGGTCACGCACGGTGCGTAACCGAGCCCCTCGACCTCCATGTTTCCGTACTGGGCGTCGGGGGATCCGGCCTGGCCGTGCCAGAGCAGCATCCACACCTGGTCGGCGGCGAGCGCCCGCAGGAGCGCCTCGTAGGCGTCATAACGCCCGGGCGTCACCTGGCGCAGCATGTGCTCGACCTGCCCGGCCGCAGCCGTGCCCGACGCACTCACCCTTAACCGCCCCTTCGCGATGACCCGCTGACCCGGTGGTCCTGGAACCTGATGTACCTGACGTGACCCGAACTGATCACTGGACCCGGGCCGACCGGCAGGGCCGTGCCCCGCCCGGGTCATGAAACCAGCTTAAGCGGCGATCCTGACACCGACTTGACGTACGGCACCCTCGCACGCGTACCTGCACAAGTCCTTACGCATGTCCGTGCTCGTGCCCCGGAGCCCCGCCGAAGAAGGGCCTCACCCGCTCGCGCATCCAGTCGCCGACCGGGTCCTGGGCGACGTCGAGCAGGACGAGGTTCACCGCCCAGGCCACCGGTGCCACCCCGAGGGCCCGGCCCACGGCCTCCATCGGCAGCTCGCGCGCGTTGCCCTCCCAGGAGGTCAGTTCGACGCCGACGAACAGCGTCGGGTCCTGGCCCTCGACGCTCGCCAGACAGCGGCGGGCGCTCAGCACGACGCCGGTGGCCTCGAACTCCCGGGCGGCGGCGGACAGGAAGTCCACCGGGTCCTCCTGCCAGTCCGGCTCGAAGAGGCGGACGCGGCCGCCGGTCGCGGGGCCGTCCAGCGGGGTGCGTCCGGCCCGGCAGAGCTCGGCGACGGCCGGCGGCGGCAGCGGGACCCCGACCGTGCCGTCCGGGTTGACCGCGATGCCCAGCTGCGGGGGAAGGCCGCGCGCGAACTCGACGGCGGGCGCCACGGTGCAGCCCATCCGGCCGCCGGTGGCCTGTTGGAACTGCTGCTCGGAGCTGAAGACGGGGACATAGGCCTGTCCTTCGATCTCCAGCGTGGGCAGGTCGAGGGTGCCGCTGTCCGGCGCCCCGCCGTTCGGCAGCGGGACCCATACGCGGCTGCGGCCGAGCACCTCGACGATGCGGGCGCCCGCGGAGGCCTGCGGCGCCCCCGGCGTACCCAGCGATGCCGCGAGTACCTCTTCGAGTTCGTTGCCCGGCCATCCGCCGTACGGATGGGGGTGCGCCTGCCCCGGAATATCCATCTGTGTGTCCAACCCCTGCTCTGTCCCGCTCTGCCTGCGGCACGACCCTAGCGCGGCGGGCCGCTCAGTCCCCGAAGCCGATCCCGCGCAGGACGCCCGCCGCTGGCCGGTCGAGCAGGATCGCCGAGCCGCAGCCGTGCGGCAGATCGCCCCGCTCGGCGGCGCCGACCAGCCGGCCGATGGTCCGGCGGTGGCGCGCGAAGGCGTACCTCGACACGCCGCGCCCGCGCGAGAGCTGGCCCTCTATGGCGGTGTCCGGCTCCACGTCGAGCAGCAGCAGATGCAGCGTCGCTCCGCGCCGCGCGGCCTCGCGGGCCAGCCAGCGGCGCACCCACGCCTGGGTGCCGCAGTCGTGCACCACGATGCCCTCGCCGGAGCGCAGGGCGGTGCGCAGGCCCGCGTAGTGCGCGAGGCGGACCAGGGGGCGGTAGACCGCGTACGGCAGCAGGGCCGGCATGCGCCGGGCCCAGCGGTCGCGGGTGTCCTGCGAGTCGATGCGCGGTCCTGCCACGGCCCGGCGCATCAGCGTGGACTTGCCGCTGCCCGGCAGACCGGAGACGACGATCAGGTCGCCCGCGCCGAACGTCAGCCGGTGCGGGCTGTGGCCCGTCCGCTGCCGCAGGTCGCGGACGACGGCCGCGGGCAGGGGGCCGCAGCTCTCCCTGGTGGGGGCGGCGGCCTGTTTGGGCAGGGCCACCCCCGTGCTGGTCGCGTAGACACTCGTCCTGCGCACCGTGATCGGCCTCCCCTAAGCGGTCACGTAACTGCTTCCCGCAGCTTCCCCGGCAAGTGTAAAGAGAAGGTAATGCGGCACAAGGGCATTACTCGATCGGCACTGCCCTGTGACAGGGGCGCGTGCAATGATGTGCCCGCAAACTCCATACAGGCCGTTTGAATCCGCGCGGGAGAGTTCCCGGTCACCGTCGAAAGACGCTCCGGGGCGCCGAAGGAGCAAGTCCCTCCCTTGAATCTCTCAGGCCCCGTACCGCGCGGGCGAGGCACATCTGAAAAGCGGGCCGCCCCGGCGGCTCCACCCAAGGTGCAAGTCATGACCTCCTGTACGAGATGTACGGACGGGTCGTGGTGAACCTCTCAGGTTCCGATGACAGATGGGGAGGATCGACCTCGCCCGTCATGCCCTGGGAGTTCCCTCTATGACTACCGTCCCCCGTCTGACCGCCCTCGATGCCGTGCATCGCGCGCTCGGCGCGACCATGACCGACTTCGCGGGCTGGGACATGCCGTTGCGCTATGGCAGCGAGCGCGACGAGCACGTCGCCGTGCGCACCAAGGCCGGTCTCTTCGATCTCTCCCACATGGGCGAGATCACGGTCACGGGTCCCGAGGCCGTCGACTTCCTGAACTTCTCGCTGGTGGGCAACATCGGCTCCATCGGTGTCGGCCGCGCCCGCTACACGATGATCTGTGCCGAGGACGGCGGGATCCTGGACGACCTGATCGTCTACCGGCTCGGCGAGCCCGACGCCCCGGAGTACATGGTCGTCGCGAACGCCTCGAACGCGCAGGTCGTGCTCGACGCGCTCACCGCCCGCGCCGACAGCTTCGACGTGGAGGTCCGCGACGACCGCGACGCGTACGCCCTGCTCGCCGTCCAGGGTCCCGAGTCCCCCGGCATCCTGAAGTCAGTCACGGACGCCGACCTCGACGGCCTGAAGTACTACGCGGGCCTGCCCGGCACGGTCGCGGGCGTCCCCGCGCTGATCGCCCGCACGGGCTACACCGGCGAGGACGGCTTCGAACTCTTCGTCGCTCCCGGTGACGCCGAGAAGCTCTGGAACGCGCTCATGGCGGCCGGCGAGTCCGTCGGCCTGGTCCCGGCCGGGCTCTCCTGCCGCGACACGCTCCGCCTGGAAGCGGGCATGCCGCTGTACGGGCACGAGCTGACGGCGGACCTCACGCCCTTCGACGCGGGCCTTGGCCGGGTCGTGAAGTTCGAGAAGACCTCGATGTCCGAGAACTTCCTGGGGCGCGCGGCGCTCGCGGCCGCCGCCGAGCGCGCCGAGACCGCTCCCCCGCGCAAGCTGGTGGGCCTGATCGCTTCAGGTCGCCGCATCCCGCGCGCGGGCTTCTCCGTGGTCGCCGACGGCAAGGTCATCGGCGAGGTCACCTCCGGCGCGCCGTCCCCGACGCTGGGCAAGCCGATCGCCATCGCGTACGTCGACGCGGCGCACGCGGCCCCCGGCACCGAGGGCGTCGGCGTGGACATCCGGGGCACGCACGAGCCGTACGAGGTCGTGGCTCTGCCGTTCTACAAGCGCCAGAAGTGACGTTTTTGGTTCTGTAGTGACACTTCCGCCTCCGTGGTCGCCTCTGTGGTAACCCGGAAGTGACCCCACGCACATCATTCCCGTTCCGCAGCACCCACCCGCGTACAGGAGAATTCAGGTCATGAGCAACCCCCAGCAGCTGCGTTACAGCAAGGAGCACGAGTGGCTCTCGGCCACCGAGGACGGTGTGGCGACGGTCGGTATCACGGAGCACGCCGCCAACGCGCTCGGTGACGTCGTCTACGCCGACCTTCCCGAGGCCGGCGCCGCGGTGACCGCGGGCGAGACGTGCGGCGAGCTCGAGTCGACCAAGTCGGTCAGCGACCTGTACTCGCCGGTCTCCGGTGAGGTCGTCGAGTCGAACCAGGACGTCGTGGACGACCCGTCGCTCGTCAACTCCGCCCCGTTCGAGGGTGGTTGGCTCTTCAAGGTACGCGTCACGGAGGAGCCGAAGGACCTGCTCTCCGCGGACGAGTACACCGAGTTCTCCGGCAGCTGAAGCCCCCCGAAGACCCCTAGGGACCACCTGATGTCGCTTCTCAACACCCCTCTCCACGAGCTGGACCCGGACGTCGCCGCCGCCGTCGACGCCGAGCTCCACCGTCAGCAGTCCACCCTGGAAATGATCGCCTCGGAGAACTTCGCTCCCGTCGCGGTCATGGAAGCCCAGGGCACGGTCCTCACCAACAAGTACGCCGAGGGCTACCCCGGCCGCCGCTACTACGGCGGCTGCGAGCACGTCGACGTCGCCGAGACGATCGCGATCGACCGGCTCAAGGAGCTGTTCGGCGCCGAGTACGCCAACGTGCAGCCGCACTCCGGCGCCTCCGCCAACCAGGCCGCCCTCTTCGCCATCGCCAAGCCCGGCGACACGATCCTGGGCCTGGACCTGGCGCACGGCGGCCACCTCACCCACGGCATGCGCCTGAACTTCTCCGGCAAGCAGTTCAACGTGGTCCCGTACCACGTCGACGAGGCCGGTCTGATCGACATGGCCGAGGTCGAGCGCCTGGCCAAGGAGAGCAGCCCCAAGGTCATCATCGCGGGCTGGTCCGCCTACCCGCGTCAGCTGGACTTCGCCGAGTTCCGCCGGATCGCCGACGAGGTCGGCGCGTACCTGTGGGTCGACATGGCGCACTTCGCCGGGCTCGTCGCCGCGGGCCTGCACCCCAACCCGGTGCCGTTCGCGGACGTGGTCACCTCCACCACGCACAAGACGCTCGGCGGCCCGCGCGGCGGCATCATCCTGGCCCGCAGCAAGGAGTTCGCGAAGAAGCTGAACTCCGCGGTCTTCCCGGGCTTCCAGGGCGGCCCCCTGGAGCACGTGATCGCGGCCAAGGCCGTCTCCTTCAAGGTCGCGGCCTCCGAGGAGTTCAAGGAGCGCCAGCAGCGCACCCTGGACGGCGCCCGCATCCTGGCCGAGCGCCTGGTGCAGGACGACGCGAAGGCCGTCGGCGTCGACGTCCTGTCCGGTGGCACGGACGTGCACCTGGTCCTGGTGGACCTGCGCAACTCCGAGCTCGACGGCCAGCAGGCCGAGGACCGCCTCCACGAGGTCGGCATCACGGTCAACCGCAACGCGGTCCCGAACGACCCGCGCCCCCCGATGGTCACATCGGGCCTGCGGATCGGTACGCCCGCGCTGGCGACCCGCGGCTTCCAGGAGGAGGACTTCCGCGAGGTCGCCGACGTCATCGCCGAGGCGCTGAAGCCGGACGACGTCGACACGGAGTCGCTCAAGGCCCGGGTCTCGGCCTTGGCAGCGAAGCACCCGCTGTACCCCAACCTGTAGCAGTTTCGTACGCTTTCTGTCGTACGAATCTCCGGGGCACCGCGCACACTGGAACCGAACAGTGAGTGCGGTGCCCCCGCTCATGCCCCGCCCTTGAACCATCTGCACTACCCCGGCAGACAACGGCGTCTACCAACCACCATTGGAGTTTTCTCGTGGCCCTCTCGGTCTTCGACCTGTTCTCGATCGGCATCGGCCCGTCCAGCTCCCACACGGTCGGTCCCATGCGCGCCGCCCGCATCTTCGCGAGCCGCCTCAAGAACGAGGGCCTGATGGCCCACACCACCTCCATACGGGCCGAGCTCTACGGCTCCCTGGGTGCGACGGGCCACGGCCACGGCACCCCGAAGGCGGTACTCCTCGGCCTGGAGGGCGAGTCCCCGCGCTCGGTCGACGTCGAGTTCGCCGACGAGCGCATCGAGCAGATCAAGAGCAGCGACCGCATCAGCCTCCTCGGCATGCACGAGATCGACTTCGACTTCGACGAGGACCTGGTCCTGCACCGCCGCAAGGCCCTGCCGTACCACGCCAACGGCATGACGATCTTCGCGTACGACCGTGAGGGCGCCCTCCTCCTGGAGAAGACGTACTACTCCGTGGGCGGCGGCTTCGTCGTCGACGACGACGCCGTGGCCGGCGAGAACCCGATCGTGCCGGACGACACGGTCCTCAAGCACCCCTTCCGCACCGGCGACGAGCTCCTTCGCCTGGCGGACGAGACGGGCCTGTCCATCTCCGCGCTGATGCTGGAGAACGAGAAGGCGTGGCGCACCGAGGAGGAGATCCGCTCGGGTCTGCTCGACATCTGGGGCGTCATGCAGTCCTGCGTCTCGCGCGGCATGTCCCGCGAGGGCATCCTGCCGGGCGGCCTCAAGGTGCGGCGCCGCGCGGCGAACTCCGCACGCCAGCTGCGCGCCGAGGGCGATCCCCTTGCCCGCTCCATGGAGTGGATCACGCTGTACGCGATGGCGGTGAACGAGGAGAACGCCGCGGGCGGCCGTGTCGTGACGGCCCCGACGAACGGCGCGGCGGGCATCATCCCGGCGGTCCTGCACTACTACATGAACTTCATCCCCGGAGCCGACGAGGACGGCGTGGTCCGCTTCCTCCTCGCGGCCGGTGCCATCGGCATGCTCTTCAAGGAGAACGCCTCGATCTCCGGCGCCGAGGTCGGCTGCCAGGGCGAGGTCGGCTCCGCCTGCTCGATGGCGGCGGGCGCGCTCGCCGAGGTGCTCGGCGGCTCCCCCGAGCAGGTCGAGAACGCCGCGGAGATCGGCATGGAGCACAACCTCGGCCTGACCTGCGACCCGGTCGGCGGCCTCGTCCAGATCCCGTGCATCGAGCGCAACGGCATGGCGGCCGTGAAGGCCGTGACGGCGGCGAAGATGGCGATGCGCGGCGACGGCAGCCACAAGGTGTCCCTGGACAAGGTCATCAAGACCATGAAGGACACGGGCGCCGACATGAGCGTGAAGTACAAGGAGACGGCGCGGGGCGGGCTTGCGGTGAACATCATCGAGTGCTGAAGCATCATCGAGTGCTGAGCCCGCGTCCCTGGCGTCACCCGTACGGCGGATACCCTGAGCCCCGTCAGTAGTGCACGAAGAAGGGGTGGATCCGGTGGCGGACATCGAGGAAGCGCGTAAGACGTTCGAGCAGTTCGACGCGGACGGCGACGGCTTCATCACAGCGGCGGAGTGGAAGTCGGCCATGGCCAAGATGGGGGACTTCTACGTCACCGAGACGGTGGCCGAGGCCGTGATCGGCACGAAGGACACCGACAAGGACAAGCGCCTCTCCTTCGACGAGTTCTGGGCGAGCCTGAACAAGAAGTAGTGGCGGCATGCGGAAGGGGCCCGGCA
>NZ_JBSGSG010000077.1:0-47587 GCF_053606765.1 Streptomyces sp. NPDC055189 | reverse complement strand
TCCGTGAATGTTTACCCGTAATCGGGTGCGCATCCGCGTTGAGCGGAACCAGGAAGAGGAATAATCTTCCGGTTCACAGCGTCCTCGCTGATGTTTTCTTCAAAGGAACCTCGCCGTCAGAACAATGTTCCGACAGACGGGGTATCAACATATCTGGCGTTGACTTTTGGCACGCTGTTGAGTTCTCAAGGAACGGACGCTTCCTTTGTACTCACCCTCTCGGGCTTTCCTCCGGGCGCTTCCTTCGTTGTGTTCCAAACTCTATCAGGTCTTTTTCGACTCCCTGACCACTCATCTGCGAGCACGCAGAAGCTGACCCAGGGATTAGGATCTGACTTGATAGATGCCGCCGAGTCCGGACGCTTGACCGCGTCGCTTGCCTCAGGCAGGAGTCCGACTGTACATGGGGCGTTGGGCGGGCGCAAATCGTTTGTGCAGTGCCCCTAGTCAGTCAACCGGGACCTCTCACGCGGAACCGGGACTTTTTATGACTTACTCTTCTGCACAGTGCGTCGTCCCGGACAGGTAGTGACGGCGGCTACGACTCTCCACCCCCTGGGAGGCTTGCCATGACCACCGTGACGTCCCCGCTTGTCGGACGCGCCATCGGGCTCTCCGCTGTACCGGACCCCGTCTTCTCCGGCGCGATGGTCGGGCCCGGCACGGCCATCGACCCCGCGCGCGAGCCCTCTGAGGCTGTCGCCCCCGTCGACGGCATCGTCGTCTCGCTCCACCCCCACGCCTTCGTCGTCGTCGACGACCAGGGGCACGGCGTGCTGACGCACCTGGGCATCGACACCGTCCAGCTCAATGGTGCGGGCTTCGAGCTTCTCGTGAACAAGGGTGACACCGTGCAGCGCGGTCAGTCCATCGTGCGCTGGGACCCCGCGAGCGTCGAGGCGGCCGGCAAGTCTCCGATCTGCCCGATCGTGGCGCTCGAGGCCACTGCCGAGTCCCTCTCCGGTCTCGTGGAGGATGGCGACGTAAAGGCTGGGGACGCGCTCTTCAGCTGGAAGTGACGTCATCGCCGTCCCTGACGGCAGGTAGGACATCCACCGCGGCGGCTGGGCCCGTCGCTCTATCGGAGACGGGTGCAATGGAGACAACGCTGCGAGGCGTCGGCGTGAGCCACGGTGTGGCGATCGGCGAGGTTCGGCACATGGGGACGGCGGTGCTCGAACCGCCCGCCAAGCAGATTCCCGCGGAGGAAGCAGAGCGCGAACAGGGGCGCGCTCGCCAGGCCGTGGAAGCTGTGGCGGCCGACCTGAATGCGCGCGGAAACCTGGCCGGCGGTGAGGCGCAGGCGGTGCTCGAGGCACAGGCCATGATCGCCCAGGACCCCGAGCTCATGGCGGACGTCGACCGCCGCGTCACCGTCGGAAGCTCTGCGGAGCGCGCCATCTACGACGCGTTCTCGCACTACCGCGAGCTGCTCGCGGGCGCCGGTGAGTACATGGCCGGTCGCGTCGCCGACCTCGACGACGTGCGCAACCGTATAGTCGCCCGGCTTCTCGGCGTTCCGATGCCCGGTGTTCCGGACAGCGACGAGCCCTACGTCCTGATCGCGCGTGACCTCGCGCCGGCGGACACGGCGCTGCTCGACCCCGCGCTGGTACTCGGCTTCGTCACCGAGGAGGGCGGGCCGACCAGTCACAGCGCGATTCTCGCGCGGGCGCTCGGTGTGCCCGCCATCGTCGCCCTGCCGGGCGCGGGCGAGCTGGCCGAGGGCACGGTTGTCGCCGTGGACGGCAGCACCGGTGAGATCTTCGTCGAGCCGAGTGCCGAGAAGCGCGCTCAGCTCGAGGCGTCGGCCGCCGAGCGCAAGGCCGCGCTCGCCGCGTCGACCGGTCCGGGTGCGACGTCCGACGGGCACAAGGTGCCGCTGCTCGCCAACGTCGGCGGTCCCGCGGACGTGCCGGCGGCCGTGGAGGCCGGGGCCGAGGGTGTCGGTCTGTTCCGGACCGAGTTCCTCTTCCTCGACGACAGCACCAAGGCGCCGTCGGAGGAGAAGCAGGTCGAGGCGTACCGCGCGGTGCTCGAGGCCTTCCCCGAGGGCCGCGTCGTCGTGCGTGTGCTCGACGCGGGTGCCGACAAGCCGCTCGACTTCCTGACGCCCGCCGATGAGCCGAACCCGGCGCTCGGCGTGCGCGGTCTCCGTTCGCTGCTCGATCACCCCGATGTCCTGCGTACGCAGCTGACGGCGCTGGCCAAGGCCGTGGAAGGGCTGCCGGTCTACCTCGAGGTCATGGCGCCGATGGTCGCCGACCGTATCGACGCCAAGGCGTTCGCCGACGCGTGCCGTGAGGCGGGGCTGCAGGCCAAGTTCGGTGCCATGGTGGAGATTCCGTCTGCCGCGCTGCGGGCGCGCTCGATTCTCCAGGAGGTCGAGTTCCTCTCGCTCGGCACCAACGACCTTGCGCAGTACGCCTTCGCGGCCGACCGTCAGGTGGGCGCCGTGTCCCGGCTCCAGGACCCGTGGCAGCCCGCGCTGCTCGACCTGGTCGCGCTGTCCGCCGAGGCGGCAGCGGCCGAGGGCAAGAGCTGTGGCGTATGCGGTGAGGCGGCGTCCGACCCGCTGCTCGCTTGTGTGCTGACCGGTCTCGGTGTCACCTCCCTTTCGATGGGTGCGGCGTCCATTCCCTACGTGCGGGCGACGCTGGGCAAGTACACGCTGGCCCAGTGCGAGCGTGCGGCGTCCGCCGCGCGTGCCGCGGACAGCGCCGAGGAGGCCCGGAAGGCCGCGCAGGCGGTTCTGTCCGGCGAGTAGCCGGAAGCCAGGTCTGTGAGGGGCGCTCCATCCGACACGGGTGGGGCGCCCCTTCGGCGTTCAGTGCCGGTGTCCCCCTTCGGGCTCGTCCTCGCCGACGGGCGGTGCGGCGCAGTAGTCGACGCCGGATTCCGGGGCCACTAGGTCGCCTGACACCGCGTCGGTGCAGTAGGCGTCGAAGACTTCGGCCGCCGTGAGGGGCAGCAGTCGCTCGCCGTGCAGGCGCCAGCCCTGGACGCGGTCGGGCCTGCCGTCCGCGATGGTGCGCATGACCAGGCCGGCGGCGCTGTGGGTGGCGATGCCGACCGCGAGGACCGTGGTGAATTCGAGGGCTTCGGTCTCGTCGAGGGCTGCGTTGCCCTCGGTGTCCTGTGCGGCGTGCAGTGCGGCGAGAAGTGTCTCCGGGGTGGTGGGCACGCTGCAGACGAGGTGCCGGGTGCCGGGGCCGGAGATGTCGAGCAACTGGACCAGCAGGTCCGAGGCCCGGCTGAAGGCGTCCCGGCCGATGTCCTCGCCGCAGACCGCGCAGGTGCCGAGGCGGGCCAGGAGCATCGTCGCGTACTCCCAGGTGACCTGGCGGACCGCTTCGTCGACGAGGTCGGGGAGCAGATCGGAGAGGGGTCGGCCGTCGTACGGGAGGGTGGGCCCGGTGGCGGCCAGTTCCGCGGTGAAGCGGGTGCGGCTGGCCGGGGCGTCTGGGTTCAGGCCGGTGTCGGCGCAGTATTCCTCGTACTCCTCGGGGTCGAAGAGTGCGACGGCGGTGTGGCCGCCGTCGGACGCGAGGGTTCTGAGGAGGCCTTCGGCCTGCCGGAGGTAGGTCTCGTGGTCGTCGAAGGTGAAGGTGCGGTAGCGGCGCATCGCCGCGAAGTCGTCCTCGTCGGCCAACAGGCCGATGGTTCCGGCGACTTCGCGGCGTAGTGCCCGTCGCATGGTGGTGTGGTGTGCGCTGGCCATGATTCCCCCTGCGATCCGTTGATCAGTGCTCACTCACAGTAAGGGCGAGCACTGACAACGGCGGCGGGCGGAAGATCAGGAGCGGGCGCGGGCGCGGGCCAGGTCCTCGTAGAAGCGGAGCAGGTCGAGGTTGTCCACGGAGCCGGGGTTCACGGCCTTGTCCAGGGCGGTGCCTTGGAGCAGCCGCTTGACCGGGACCTCGATGCGCTTTCCGGTGAGGGTGTGCGGGATGGCGGGGACCTCGATGACCTCGTCGGGGACATGGCGCGGGGACAGCTGTGCGCGGATGGTCTGCTTGATGCGGTCGCGAAGTCCGTCGTCGAGGGTGGCGCCGGGGGCGAGGTGGATGAAGAGGGGCATCCAGTAGCCGCCGTCGGGCTGTTCGACGCCGATGACGAGGGATTCGCGGATCTCCGGGAGCCGTTCGACGGCCTCGTAGATGTCGGCCGAGCCCATGCGTACGCCCTGGCGGTTGAGCGTGGAGTCGGAGCGGCCGTGGATGACGACCGAGCCGTGCGCGGTCACGGTGATCCAGTCGCCGTGGCGCCAGACGCCGGGATAGGTGTCGAAGTAGCTGTCGTGGTAGCGGGTGCCGTCCGGGTCGTTCCAGAAGCGGATGGGCATGGACGGCATCGGGTTGGTGACCACGAGTTCGCCGACCTCGTCGATGAGGGGCTTGCCCTGGGGGTCCCAGGCCTGCAGGTCCGTGCCCAGGCCGGGGGCCTGCAGCTCGCCGATGTGGACGGGCAGGGTGGGGACGGCCCCGGCGAAGCAGGAGCAGACGTCCGTGCCGCCGCTGACCGAGGCCATCCACAGGCCGCCGGGGGTGTCCTCGAACTCGTCGTGCAGCCAGCGGAATCCGTCGGGCGGGAGCGGGGATCCCGTGGTGGCGACGCACTTCACGGTCGAGAGGTCGAAGTCGCGGGCCGGGTGCACGTCCGCCTTGCGGCAGGCCATGACGTACGCCGCCGATGTGCCGAAGAGGGTGGACTTCGTGCGTTCGGCGATGCGCCACTGTGCGCCGGTGTCGGGATAGCCGGGGCTGCCGTCGTACAGGACGATCGTGGTGCCGGTGAGGAGGCCGGAGACGAGGAAGTTCCACATCATCCAGCCGGTGGACGTGTACCAGAAGAAGCGGTCCTCGGGTCCCAGGTCGCAGTGCAGGCCCAGCTGCTTGAGGTGCTCGGCCAGGATGCCGCCCTGGGACTGGACGATGGCCTTGGGCAGGCCGGTCGTGCCGGATGAGTAGAGCACCCACAGGGGGTGGTCGAAGGGGACCGGCTCGAAGACGGGGGCCGTGTCCGACGCGGTGAGGGCGTCCCATTCCAGGGCGCCTTCGGGGGCCTCGGTGCCGAGCAGCGGGATGTGGACGACGGCGCGCAGGGTGGGCAGTTCGCTGCGGAGTTCCGCGACGGCGTCACGGCGGTCGTGCTCCTTGCCGCCGTAGCGGTAGCCGTCGACGGTGAACAGGACGACCGGTTCGACCTGCTGGAAGCGGTCCAGGACGCTGCGGGCGCCGAAGTCGGGGGCGCAGGAGGTCCAGACGCCGCCGACGGCCGCGGTGGCCAGGAGGGCGACGACGGCCTGCGGGATGTTCGGGACGTAGCCGCTGACGCGGTCTCCCGGGCGCACGCCGAGGGTGCGCAGTTCTGCCGCCAGGGAGCCGACTTGGCGGCGCAGCTCGCCCCAGGTGACGGTGGCCGGCTCGTGGGTCTCGTCCACATGGAGAAGCGCGGGGTCACCCGCGCGCGCGGGGTCTTCCGCCGCGCGCAGTGCGTGTTCGGCGTAGTTGAGCGTAGCTCCGGGGAACCATTGGGCGCCCGGCATCGAGCGGTCGCCGAGTACGCGCGCGTAAGGCGTGGAGAAGCGCACGTCGAACCAGTCGGTCACCGCCTTCCAGAACGTTTCCAGTTCGTCCACGGACCAGCGGTGCAGTGCCGCGTAGCCGCCGTCGGCGGGGGCTCCGTGGCGTTCGGCGGCCCACGCCTGGAAGCGGGTGACCTGCGCGGCGGCGATCCGTTCCTGGTCGGGCTGCCAGAGCGGTGAGGGGTTCGCTGAGGACATGGGTCGGCTCCCGGACTTTGCGCGTCGTATGCGTGTGCGGTGCGCGCGTGCTGGTTCGTGCGCGCGACACGGCTGACAGGGACGATGCCACGTGATCGATTTCGGCACCAGGGTGTGCCTCACACAGTCGGCGCGGCGACTATGTGCTGTCTCCCCAGGTGAACGGCAGTTGAACGATGCATACGGGCGGCATTTTCGGTGGCAGGGTGAGCAGCATGAACGGTCGTGACCTGGTGCGTTCGATGAAGGCGGTCAGCTTGGTCGGTACGGCGCAGGGGTTGCGTGCGGTGCGGTCCTCTTGGCGCAGGCGGCGGGTGGACGCTGCCGGGCTCGCCCCCCGGGGTGCCGAGCGCGCGCGGGTGCCGGGGCCGGTGACGGGTGTGGAGCCGGGGCCGGGGGGCGGGGTGGTCCGGTTCGCCCGCTCCGAGCTGCGGGTGCGGGTGACGACGGGCGGGGCGATCTTCTGGGGCTGGGACGGCGCGGAGCCCGATCCCTCGTACGCGCTCGTCAGCGGGAGTCCCGAGGCGGACCCGCGGGCCGTCCTGGAGCCGGACAAGGAGGGCGGCTGGCGGGTGGTGTCGGAGCGGGCGACGGTGGTCGTCTCGCGGCACGGCGCCGTGGAGCTGCGGACGCCCGGCGGTCTGATGCTGCGCCGGGATCTGCCGCCGCGCTGGTGGGAGCCGGTCGACGGGGGTGCGGCGCACTGGCTGCAGCGTTCGCAGGTGGCGGCGGACGCACGGTTCTTCGGCCTTGGGGGACGTGCGCAGGGGCCCCGGCTGCCGAACGGGACGTATCGCCTGTGGAACACCGATCCGGGGGGTTCTTTCGGGCCCGGTGACGGTCCCTTGTCGATCACCATGCCCGTGCAGTTCGTGGTGGCCGACGTGGGCTGTCATCTGGTGTTCCACGACAACACGTGGGACGGCACCGTGGCGCTGCGCGAGGGTGAGGAGGGTGCGGGGTCGGGACACGACAGGGCGGGTTCGTGCGAGGTGCGCATGGACGGCGGGCCGCTACGGTGCTGGGTGATGGTGGGCACCCCCGCGCGCGTGCTGCACACCTGGGCCTCGCTCACCGGGGCACCCGCGCTGCCTCCCGCGTGGGCGCTCGGGCACCATCACGCGCGGTGGGGCTTCGGCGGTGAGCAGGAGGTGCGGCGGATCGTCGCGGGCTACCGGGAGCGGGGGCTGCCGCTGGACGCCGTGCATCTGGACATCGATCACTACGAAGCGCATCAAGTGTTCACCGTCGACAAGGAGACTTATCCCCGCTTGCCGCAGCTGGCCGACGACCTGCTCAGGGACGGCGTGCGGCTCGTGTCGATCGTCGACCCCGCGGTGAAGGCGGAGGCTGGCAATGAGGTCTACGACAGCGGCAGGGCGGCGGACGTCTTCGTGCGGGATGCCGCCGGGCGGCCGGTGCACGGGGTCGTCTGGCCGGGGGTATCGGTGTATCCGGACTTCACGGACGCGCGGGTGCGGGCGTGGTGGGGCCGCCTCTACAAGGAGCGGCTCGCCCAGGGGTTCGCCGGCTTCTGGCACGACATGAACGAGCCGGTGTCCTTCGCCGCCTTCGGGGAGCCGACGCTGCCCCGCTCGGCCCGGCACTCCCTGGAGGGGCGCGGCGGCGACCACCGCGAGGCGCACAACGTGTACGGCCTGGCGATGGCCCGTGCCGGATACGAGGGGCTGTGTGAACTGCATCCCAAGGAGCGGCCGTTCTTGTTCTCGCGCTCCGGGTGGGCGGGAATGCAGCGCTACGGAGGGACGTGGTCCGGGGATGTGGCCACGGGGTGGCCGGGTCTGCGGGCGTCCCTGTCGCTGGTGCTCGGCCTGGGGCTGTGCGGTGTGCCGTATTCGGGCCCTGATGTGGGCGGGTTCGACGGCAGCCCGTCGCCCGAGATGTATCTGCGGTGGTTCCAGCTCGGGTCGTATCTGCCGCTGTTCCGTACGCATGCCGCTCTGCGGGCCGGGCGCAGGGAGCCCTGGGAGTTCGGTCCCGAGGTCCTCGAGCACGCGCGCGTGGCGCTCGTCGAACGCCGGCGGCTGTTGCCGTACTTCGTGACGCTCGCGCATCTGGCGCGGCGTACGGGGACGCCGTACGTGCGGCCCTTGTGGTGGGGCAGTCCGGAGGACCGGGCGCTGCGTGACTGCGAGGACGCGTTTCTGCTCGGCGACTGTCTGCTTGTGGCGCCCGTTTTCGAGCCGGGGGCCGTCCGCCGTACGGTGCGACTGCCTGCGGGCCGTTGGTACGACACGGCGACCGGCGAGGCGTACGAAGGGCCTGCCCGGGTGCTCGTCGAGGCCCCGCTGTCGCGTGTCCCGGTGTTCGCGCGGGCCGGGGCGGTGCTGCCGGTGCGGGGCGCGGACGGCGGGCTCGAACTGGAGGCGTGGGCGCCTGCTCCGGGGCGTACGGGAGGCGGTCTGGTGGTCAGGGACGCGGGTGACGGTTGGGAGCAGCCGGAGATCGAGCGGTTCACCACGCGGTGGGCCGACGGGTGCGTGGTGGTCGAGCGGGACGGCAGAACCGCCGAGGACGCCGACGAGGTGGCAAGCGAGGTCGGGCTGCGGGTGACGGTGCGGGGGATCCCCGAGCGTCAGGTGTAGCGTCCCGCCGCGTCAGACTCCGTGTTCCCGGTGTCAGGTGTAGCGTCCCGCGGCACCAGACTCCGCGTTCCCGGCGTCACACGTAGCGTCCCGCCGCGCCAGACTCCGCGTTCCCGGCGTCACACGTAGCGTCCCGCCGCGCCAGATTCCACGTTTCCGGCGTCAGATGAAGCGCCCCTCGAACCAGGAGCGCACCGCCAAGGTGTGCAGCGGGAAGGCCAGTTCGGTCGGGCGGCGCAGCAGGTGCCAGCCTTCCGTCTCGTCCGTCGGTGCGGGGTCGGGCAGTTGGGCCGCGGGGCGCTCGGGCAGGGCGCCGAAGAGCAGCAGGTATCCGTCGGGTGCGCTGAGCGCTTCGGCGAGGCGGACGTCGCGGCTCTCCGCGCTGATGCCGGTCTCCTCCCTGAGCTCGCGCACGACGGCGTCCCGCCAGTCCTCCCGGTCGTCGATGAACCCTCCGGGCAAGGCCACTCCCCCGCGCGCGGGTGCGATGGTCCGGGTCACGACGACGAGGGCAGTGCCTTTGTCGTCGTAGACGGGCTGCAGTGCCACCGCCACGGGCAGCGGGTTGCGGTAGGCGACCGTGCCGCAGGCGGTGCAGGTGCGGGGCCAGTCGGAGAGGTGTTCCCCGTGCGGCGCCCCGCAGTTCGAGCAGTGGGAGCCGGGTGCGGGGTCGGCGCGGTGCTGGGACGGAGGGGGCTGCGGGGGCTGCTGGGGTGATGGGGGTACGGACACGCCGCGGACTGTATCCGATCACTCCGGTGCCGGTCCTTCTCTCCGGTGCCGGTCCTTCTCTCCGGTGCCGGTCTTTCCCTCCGGTACCGGATCCTGATAAATGCAGGGTTCATGACAGGACTTGCCCCCGCCCTGCGGAATCTCGCCGTCACCGCCACCGCTCTGGTCGCCGTGGCCGCCGCCCCGGCACCCGCCCACGCCAAGCCCGAACCCAAGGCCCCTGATGAGTTCGTGGCGTTGCGTGACGTCGACCCGACGATCATCCAGGAGATGCGCTACTTCACCCCGCACAACTTCGTGGGTGTGCCGATCGACGGCTACAAGAAGCCGATGTGCATCCTCACGGAGCCCGCGGCGAAGGCGCTGCACAAGGCCCAGCGCACGCTGCTGCTCAAGGGCTACTCCCTGAAGGTGTACGACTGCTACCGGCCGCAGCGGGCGGTCGACCAGTTCGTGCGCTGGGCCGAGGACCTCGGCGACGAGCGCATGAAGGCGGAGTTCTATCCCCATGTCGACAAGTCGCGGTTGTTCGAGGACGGTTACATCGCGGCGAAGTCCGGTCACAGCCGGGGCTCGACGCTCGACCTGACGGTCGTGAAGCTGCCCGCCCTGCCCACCCGCCCCTACATCCCCGGCGAGAAGCTCACGCCCTGCTACGGGCCCAAGGCCGAGCGGTTCCCCGACAACTCCGTGGACATGGGCACGGGCTTCGACTGTTTCGACACCCTCTCCCACACCGACGATCCCCGGATCACCGGCAAGCAGCGCGCCAACCGCGATCTGCTGCGGAGCGCGCTGGCCAAGGTCGGCTTCGTGAACCTCCCCGAGGAGTGGTGGCACTTCACCTACAAGCCCGAGCTCTTTCCGGACACCTACTTCGACTTCCCCGTGACGCGCCGCTCGCTGAACGGGAAGTAGCGGGTACCGCGCTACTGACGCGATCCGGTTGCCCGTGCAACACTTCTGACGTTCCGTCAGATCCAGTGTCGTGGAGGAGCCTTGTCGCGTACGCGTACTCCCGTGGTGACCGGCTGGTTCGCCGGGGAGGGAGACAACTTCCGCCTTCTGGGCACGCGCTGCTCGGCCTGCGCCAGTGTCTTCTTCCCCCGCGAGGACGGCTTCTGCCGCAACCCCGGCTGCCAGGGCGGCGACCTCGACGAGGTGCCGCTCTCCCCGCGCGGCCGCGTCTGGTCGTACACGGACAGCCGCTACCGGCCCCCGGCACCCTACGTGTCCGACCCGGAACTTCCGTGGCAGCCCTACGCGTTGATCGCTGTAGAGCTGGAGACGGAGCGCATGGTGGTGCTCGGCCAGGCGGTCGAGGGGGTCACCGTCGCCGATCTGGAGGTCGGCATGGAGGTGGAGGTCGTCCCCGGCGTCCTCGACGAGGATGACGGGACGACCTGGACGACGTGGTTCTGGCGGCCGGTGGGGGTGGGCGCATGACCAGCGAGGTGGCGGTGCTCGGCGCGGGCATGCACCCATGGGGCAAGTGGGGCCGGAGCTTCATCGAGTACGGGACGGCGGCGGCCCGTGCGGCGCTCGCCGACGCCGGAGTGGACTGGCGCGACGTGGGTTCGATCGTCGGCGCGGACACGGTGCGCGGCGGCTATCCCGGTTACGTGGCCGGGGCGACGTTCGCGAAGGCACTCGGCTGGCAGGGCGCGCGGGTCGCGAGCGTGTACGCGGCGTGCGCCTCCGGGGCGCAGGCGATCAACACGGCCCGTACGCAGATCCTCGCGGGCCTCGCCGACGTCGTCCTGGTGGTCGGGGCCGACGCGGCGCCCAAGGGGTTCTTCCGGCCCGCGGGAGGCGACCGGCACGACGACCCGGACTGGCTGCGGTTCCGGGTCCTAGGCGCCACGAACCCCACGTACTTCGGCCTGTACGCGCGCCGCAGGATGGCGGTGCACGGCGACACGCTGGAGGACTTCGCCCGGGTCAAGGTGAAGAACGCGGCAGCGGGGGTGCTCAATCCGAACGCGCGCTACCGCAAGACCGTCACCGCCGAGGAAGTGGCCGCGTCGGCCGTCGTCGCCGACCCCTTGCGGCTGCTCGACATCTGCGCGACCTCCGACGGGGCGGCGGCGCTCGTGCTCTCCAGCATGGACTTCGCGCGGCGGCACGGCGCGGCGGACCCGGTGCGCATCCGCGCGGTGTCGACGGTGACGCCGACGTATCCGACCACCGTCCTGGACCTGCCGGACATCGCGACGGACTCCGCTGCCGCCGTGGCGCCGGCCGACGGGACGTTCCGCGCCTCCATCGCGCGGGCGGCGTACGAAGAAGCGGGCATCGGGCCCGACGAGCTCTCCTTCGCGGAGGTCTATGACCTCTCCACCGCGCTCGAACTGCAGTGGTACGAGGATCTGGGGCTCTGCGGTGAGGGAGAGGGGGCCAAGCTGCTGCGAGAGGGGGCGACCTCTCCGGGCGGGCGCATACCGGTCAACCCCAGTGGCGGACTCGCCTCCTTCGGAGAGGCCGTTCCGGCGCAGGCCATTGCCCAAGTGTGTGAGCTGACGTGGCAGTTGAGAGGGACGGCCGGGGCTCGGCAGGTGGCGGGGGCGCGTGCGGGGATCACCGCGAACCAAGGTCTCTTCGGGCACGGTTCCTCGGTCGTCGCGGTGCGCTGAGCGTCGACTCGGGCACGCCCTGAGCGTCGACTCGGGTCCGCCAGTGATCGTCACGGGGGAAGAGCACGGGCCCGCCGCACAGGAAGCGCTCACGCCGGTTAACCGTTGCCGTCCGCGACCTTGACGCTCCGTCACGGCCGGTGAACACTTCCGGTGTCAGTCGGCATCGCCGCACTTCGGCTCCGCGCCATTCAGGGCCCCTGTACGCGCGAAACGGCCCGCACGAAGGGCCTGTTCAGCGGGTCATCCCCCTCTGGGCGATTCGACTGCGACGGCACGCTCGCCATGGATGCCGGGTGGGGCGCGGGACACGCCTGCCTTCGGCTGACGTCACCGGGCACGGCCAGGCAGTAGTCGTGGGAAAGCACCCAGCACGGAGTACCGGGGCCACCGCCCCGGGCGAGGCCCTAGGAGCCGCCATGTACTCGAATGGGGACATCTTCGTCGGTGAGATCATCGGCACCGCGATCCTGATTCTCTTCGGCGCCGGCGTATGCGCCGCCGTCACCCTGAACCATTCCAAGGCGAAAGCCTCCGGATGGGTCGTCATCGCCTTCGGTTGGGGCTTCGGCGTGCTCGCGGGCGCGTACACCGCGGGCCCCCTCTCCGGCGGTCACCTCAACCCCGCCGTCACGCTCGGCATCGCGATCGACACCGACAAGTGGGACAAGGTCTGGATCTATCTGCTCGGGCAGATGGTCGGTGCGATGCTCGGGGCCGTCCTCGCGTACCTCGTGTACTACGCGCAGTTCAGCGCCAACGTCACCCGCAACGCCAAGGACAAGCTGTCCAGCGCGCACGAGCCGACGCCGACGCTGGGCATCTTCTCGACCATCCCGGAGATCCGTAACCCGGTCGCCAACCTCGTCACGGAGATCATCGCGACCGTGGCCCTGGTGCTGCCCATCCTCGCCTTCGGGCTCACCAAGGGACTCGGCGAGTCCGGTACGCAGACTCTGATCGTGGCGTTCCTGGTCGTCGGCATCGGCCTCTCGCTCGGCGGGCCCACCGGCTACGCCATCAACCCGGCCCGCGACCTGGGCCCGCGCATCGTGCACGCGTTCCTGCCGATCCCGAACAAGGGCACGTCCGACTGGAGTTACTCCTGGATCCCGGTGGCCGGGCCGCTGATCGGCGGAGCGCTCGCAGGTCTCATCTACAACGTAGCCTTCTGACCTCAAGGGGTAGCCATGCCGGACAACTCCGAGAAGTTCGTCGCCGCCATCGACCAGGGCACCACCTCCAGCCGCTGCATCATCTTCAATCACGCGGGCGAGATCGTCGCCGTCGACCAGCGCGAGCACCGCCAGATCTTTCCGAAGCCCGGCTGGGTGGAGCACGATGCCGCCGAGATCTGGTCCAAGGTGCAGGCCGTGGTCGCGGGGGCGATAGCCAAGGCCGGGCTCCGTGCCGACCAGCTCAGCGCGCTGGGCATCACCAACCAGCGCGAGACGACGGTCCTGTGGGACCGCGCCACGGGCAAGCCCGTGCACAACGCGATCGTCTGGCAGGACACCCGGACGTCGGCTCTCTGCAATGAACTGGGCGGCGCGGACGGCCAGGACCGGTTCCGCGAGCAGACCGGACTGCCCCTTGCGAGCTACTTCTCCGGGCCCAAGGCGGCCTGGCTGCTCGACAACGTGCCCGGCCTCAGGGCCCGTGCCGAGCGGGGCGAGATCGCCTTCGGCACCATCGACTCCTGGCTGATCTGGAACCTCACGGGCGGCACGGACGGCGGCGTGCACGTCACGGACGTCACCAATGCCGGGCGCACCATGCTGATGAACCTGGCCACCCTCCAGTGGGACCAGTCGATCCTGTCCGCCATGAACGTCCCCGAGGCGGTCCTGCCGGAGATCAGGTCATCGGCCGAGGTCTACGGCACGGCGGTCGGGCAACTTGCCGGCGTGCCGGTCGCCTCCGCTCTCGGCGACCAGCAGGCGGCCATCTTCGGGCAGGCCTGTTACGACACGGGGACGGCCAAGAACACGTACGGAACCGGCAGTTTCCTGTTGCTCAACACCGGTAACCGGCCCGTCCCCTCGAAGAACGGGCTGCTCACCACGATGGGCTACAAGATTGGCTCGGAGGCGCCCGTCTACTGCCTCGAAGGGGCGATCGCGATCACCGGCGCCCTGGTGCAGTGGTTCCGCGACCAGCTCGGCATCATCCGCAGCGCCGACGAGATCGAGCCCCTGGCCGCGAGTGTGGAGGACAACGGCGGTGCGTACATCGTGCCCGCGTTCTCCGGCCTCTTCGCGCCCTACTGGCGCTCCGACGCGCGCGGTGTCGTCACCGGACTCACCCGGTACGTGACCAAGGCGCATCTGGCGCGCGCCGTCCTGGAGGCGACCAGCTGGCAGACCAGGGAAGTCGTCGACGCCATGTACCAGGACTCCGGGGTGCAGCTGCGGACCCTGAAGGTGGACGGCGGCATGACCAAGAACAATCTGCTGATGCAGCATCAGGCGGACATTCTCGGGGTGCCGGTGATCCGCCCGAAGATCACCGAGACGACGTGTCTTGGTGCCGCGTACGCCGCCGGGCTCGCGACCGGCGTGTGGAACGACCTCGACGAGCTGAAGGCGCACTGGCAGCAGGACGCCGAATGGACGCCGTCGATGGAGACGGAGGCACGCGAGCGCGAGTACCACAACTGGCGCAAGGCCGTGGAGCGGAGCTTCGGCTGGCACGAGGACGGCGCGAGCTGAGCCGCGAGCCCGGCCGGGGGTGACCGCGGCCCGTACCCCGGTCGGTGGGGGTACGGGCCGCGGCTCTTCATGTCTTCACTCGCTCGCCGGGGCACCCGGTGACGTGCTCGCGTCGTCGCGGGCTCAGGTCGTCGCGGGCTCCCTGGCCGCGGCGGCGGCAGCCATCGCGTGCTGGACCACTCCGATGAGCACTTCCTTGACGGACTGCCGCTCGCGGGCGTCGCACATCACCACGGGGACGCCGGGGTCGAGGTCGAGCGCCTGCCGTACGGCGTCGGCGGGGTAACGGGAGGCCCCTTCGAAGCAGTTGACGCCGACGACGAAGGGTATGGAGCGGCGCTCGAAGTAGTCGACGGCGGCGAAGCAGTCCTCCAGGCGGCGGGTGTCGGCGAGGACCACGGCGCCAAGGGCACCGGTGGCCAGCTCGTCCCAGAGGAACCAGAAGCGGTCCTGGCCGGGGGTGCCGAAGACGTACAGGACCAGGTCCTCGCGCAGCGTGATGCGGCCGAAGTCCATGGCGACGGTGGTGGTGTGCTTGCCCGAGACGCCGCTGGTGTCGTCGACCGGGCGGCCCGCCTCGCTGAGCAGCTCCTCCGTGCGCAGCGGTTTGATCTCGCTGACGGCGCCGACGAGCGTCGTCTTGCCCACGCCGAAGCCGCCCGCCACCAGGATCTTCAGCGTGACCGGCTCGACGGGGGCCTTGCCGCGCTCAGAACGCTTGAAGATCATCGCTCGCTTCTCCTGGATCAGTTGCTTCGGGGGGTGCGTTTGTTGCGCGGGTTGTACCTGAAGGGGTTCCGCGCGTTTCACTGCTGTCGTGCGGGGCGCGTCCGTATCCGCCGCCGCCCGGGGTCTCGATCACGAGTACGTCGCCGGGGCCCGCGTCCGCGAAGTCGCTGCCCTCCAGCGTCCGGACCCGGCCGTCGGCACACTCCACGCGGCCCGCGCCGAGTGCTCCGGGGCTGCCGCCCGCCATGCCGTACGGCGCCACCCTGCGGTGCTGCGAGAGCGTGGACACCGTCATCGGCTCACGGAAGCGGATGCGGCGCACGGCGCCGTCTCCGCCGCGCCACTGCCCGGCGCCCCCGCTGCCCCCGCGTACCGCGAACTCCTCCAGGAGCACGGGCAGGCGCCACTCGAGCACTTCGGGGTCGGTGAGCCGGGAGTTGGTCATGTGGGTCTGGACGACGGACGCCCCGTCGAAGCCGTCACCCGCGCCGGAACCCGACGCCACCGTCTCGTAGTACTGGTGGCGGTCGTTCCCGAAGGTGACGTTGTTCATCGTCCCCGAGCCCTCGGCCTGGACGCCGAGCGCGCCGTACAGCGCGCCGGTGATCGCCTGCGAGGTCTCCACGTTCCCGGCGACGACGGCCGCCGGCGGCTCGGGCGCGAGCAGGGAGCCCGGCGGCACGACGATGTGCAACGGGCGCAGACAGCCGTCGTTGAGCGGGATGTCCTCGACCACCAGGGTGCGGAAGACGTACAGGACCGCGGCGTTGACCACCGCGAAGGGTGCGTTGAAGTTCGTGGCCAACTGGGGGGACGTACCGGTGAAGTCGATGGTCGCCGAGCGGGCTTCGCGGTCCACCGAGACGCGGACCCGGATGACGGCTCCCGAGTCGGTCGGATAGGCGAACTCGCCCTCCTCCAGGGCGTCGATGACCCGGCGTACCGCTTCTTCGGCGTTGTCCTGCACGTGCCTCATGTATGCCTGGACGACGTCGAGACCGAAGTTCTCGATCATGCGGGCGACTTCGTCGACGCCCTTCTGGTTGGCGGCGATCTGGGCACGCAGGTCGGCGAGGTTGGTGGCCGGGTTCCGGGAGGGGTACGGCGCTTCGGTGAGCAGGCTCTGGGTCTCGGCCTCGCGGAAGCGGCCGCCTTCTACAAGAAGCCAGTTGTCGAAGAGGATGCCCTCCTCTTCGATGGTGCGGCTGTTCGCCGGCATGGAGCCGGGGGCGATGCCGCCGATCTCCGCGTGGTGCCCGCGCGACGCCACGTAGAAGAGGATCCGTTCTCCGGGAGAGTCGAAAACCGGCGTGATGACCGTGACGTCCGGGAGGTGGGTTCCGCCGTGGTACGGGTCGTTGACGGCATAGGTGTCACCGGAGCGCATGCTGCTGCCGCGGCGCCGGATCACCTCCTTCACGCTGGTGCCCATCGAGCCCAGGTGCACGGGGATGTGCGGGGCGTTGGCGACCAGGTTGCCGTCGGGGTCGAAGAGCGCGCAGGAGAAGTCGAGCCGCTCCTTGATGTTCACCGACTGGGACGTGGACTCCAGGCGGGCGCCCATCTGCTCGGCGATCGACATGAAGAGGTTGTTGAAGACTTCCAGGAGTACGGGGTCGGCCGCGGCGCTCGCGTCGGAACCCCGGGGCACCGCCACGCGTTCCATGACCAGGTGCCCCTCGCGTGTCGTCGCCGCCCGCCAGCCGTCGTCCACGACCGTCGTGGCGCCGGCCTCGGTGATGATCGCGGGACCGTCGACGCTCTCGCCGGGCGGCAGCTCATCGCGGCGGTGCAGGAGCACGTCGCGCCAGGCGCCGCCCGTGTGCAGGCTCACGGTCTGCGCGGCGCCCGCGTCGCCGTCCCGGGCGAGCACGGAGAGGTCGGGCTGCTCGGTCAGGCCGGTGGCCTCCACGGAGAGCGCCTCGACGACGACCGGGCGGTCCAGGGTGAAGGAGTAGGTGGTGCGATGGCGCTCTTCGAAGACGCGGATCATGCGGTCCGGCTCGGTGAGCTCCACGGTGAGCGTGGTGTCGGTGCCGTCGTAGCGCAGCTGGGCCCGACGGGTCACGCGGATGCGGTCCTCGGGCACGTCCTCGGCGAGGAGTTCGGCGCGCGCCGCTTCCTCCAGGTTGGCGGCGGTCTTCAGGACGCGCGGCATCGCGGACGGTTCGAGACGCGCCTCCACGGACTGCTCGCGCATCGCGGTGGTGTCGGCGAGGCCGATGCCGAGCGCGGAGAGCACACCCGCCATCGGCGGTACGAGGACGGTGCGGATGCCCAGCGAGTCGGCGACCATGCAGGCGTGCTGGCCGCCCGCGCCGCCGAACGTCGTGAGGGCATAGCGGGTGACGTCGTGGCCCTTCTGGACCGAGATGCGTTTGACGGCGGCCGCGATGTTGGCGACCGCGATCCGCAGATAGCCCTCGGCGACCTGCTCGGCGGTGCGGTCGTCGCCGGTGCGTTCCCTGATGTCGCGGGCCAGGTCGGCGAAGCGGTCGCGTACGAGGGCCCCGTCGAGCGGCTGGTCGCCGTCCGGCCCGAACACCGGCGGGAAATGGGCGGGCTGGATGCGTCCGAGGGCGACGTTGGCGTCGGTGACCGTGAGCGGGCCGCCGCCCCGGTAACTCGCCGGGCCAGGAGCGGCGCCCGCGGAGTCGGGGCCCACGCGGTAGCGGCTGCCGTCGAAGTGCAGCACGGAGCCGCCGCCCGCCGCGACGGTGTGGATGTCCAGCATCGGCGCGCGCAGCCGGACGCCCGCGATCTGCGTGGTGAAGACCCGCTCGTACTCGCCCGCGTAGTGCGACACGTCCGTGGACGTACCGCCCATGTCGAAGCCGATGACACGGTCGAAGCCCGCGCGCTGCGACATACGGGCCATGCCGACGATGCCGCCCGCGGGCCCGGACAGGATCGCGTCCTTGCCGCGGAACCGGCCTGCTTCGGTGAGGCCGCCGTTCGACTGCATGAACATCAGCCGCACCCCGCGCAGTTCGGCGGCGACGTGCTGGACGTAGCGCTGCAGGACGGGCGAGAGATACGCGTCGACCACCGCCGTGTCACCGCGCGGGACCAGCTTCATGAGCGGGCTGACCTCACTGGAGAGTGAGACCTGCGGGAAGCCGGTGCGGACGGCGAGTTCGGCGATCGCCCGTTCGTGGGCGGGGTGCAGATGGCTGTGCATGCAGACCACCGCGACGGCCCGGATGCCGTCTTCGTAGGCCTCGCGCAGCGGCCCTGCGAGCTGCTCCAGGTCGGGTGCCCGCAGGACCTCGCCGTCGGCGGTGACCCGCTCGTCGGCCTCGATGACCCGGTCGTAGAGGAGCTCCGGGAGGACGATCTCGCGGGCGAAGATGCGGGGGCGGTTCTGGTAGGCGATGCGCAGGGCGTCGCCGAAGCCGCGGGTGATCACCAGGGCGGTGGGCTCGCCCTTGCGCTCCAGGAGGGCGTTCGTGGCGACGGTGGTGCCCATGCGGACGGTGTCGACGGGAGTGCCGGGGGCCTCGCCCAGGAGTTCACGGATGCCCGCGACGGCCGCATCCGCGTAGCGGGACGGGTTGTCCGACAGGAGCTTGTGCGTGAGCAGCCGCCCGTCGGGACGCCGCGCGACGATGTCCGTGAAGGTGCCGCCCCTGTCGACCCAGAACTGCCAGCCAGCCACGTCTCATTCCCCGCTTCCGCGCTGCTCAGAGCGCCCGGAGGCCGTTGATCACGTCGCGCAGAATACTCTCGTCCGGCAATTCCGCGGGGGGTACGGGACGTGTCACGTGCACCAGTTCGTCGTCGACGAGATCGCCGATGAGAACACGGATCACGCCGATGGGGAGGTCCAGTTCGGCCGCCAGTTCGGCGACCGACTGGGGGCTGTCACGGCAGAGCCCGACGATGTCCACGTGCTCCGGAGACAGCGTCCTGTCCGCCTCCGGGTCGCCGGCACGGGCTTCCGCGATGACGACCGCGATCAGATCGAGGCGGTGCTGGGCCGGACTCGTGGTCCGGCCGCGCGTCATCGCGTACGGGCGCACCACCGGTCCGGCGTCGTCGTCGAACCAGCGATGCGTCCCCTGTATCCCCTGACCGTCTTCGCTCATACCCTCCCGCTACCCTCCCGTGGGCAGGTCGGTGCGCGGCGCGGTACCCAGATGCACACCCACCCTCTTGACCAGCAGCGTCATTTCGTACGCGACCAGACCTACGTCGGAGTCAGCGTCCGAGAGGACGGCGAGACAGCTGCCGTCCCCCGCGGCCGTGACGAACAGGAAGGCATCGTCGAGCTCGACCACGGTCTGGCGGACCCTGCCCGCCTCGAAGTGGCGTCCGACGCCCTTGGCGAGGCTGTGGAAGCCGGAGGCGACAGCCGCGAGGTGCTCGCTGTCCTCCCTGGTCAGATCCTTCGACAGGCCGGTGGGCAAGCCGTCGCCGGAGAGCACGAGCGCCTTGCGGATGCTGGCGACCCGCGTCACCAGTTCGTCGAGGAGCCAGTTCAGCTCTCCCGATCCCCCCGGTCCCGCGGTACGTGCGTCGGCCTTCGGTGCGGTCATCGACCGTCCCCCTCAGATGTCGTTCCTGGTGCTGTGCCGTCGGGAGTGTCTTCGCCCGCGGCGTTTTCTTCACGGCCACGCTGCCAGCCGCGCTGGAGCGAAGCCATCCGGCTGCGGACCTCGTCGGCGTCGCGCTCTTCCGGCCTGGTCGAGGCAGGTGCCGAGGCGCGCTCCGTGCGGTGGTCCGGCCCGTCCTTCAACTGTGGGGCGAGATTGGCCTGGCGTACACGCCGGGGCAGTCCGCCGGGGGCGGCGGCAGGCGCGGGTGCCCGGCCTGCGCTGGCGTCGCTCTCCGCGCTCGGGGCCTCCGGGCGCGGGACTTCCGTTCGCGGTACCTCTGTGCGCGGAGTCTCCGTACGCGCGGATTCCGAACGCGCGGATTCCGTACGCCTGCTGCGGCGCGGGAGGTCCGGCGGTGTGTCGGACGCGGTGACGTCGCGGTGCGGCGGGGAGAGGTCGGGCCAGGCCGACTGCGGCTCGGGGCGGCGCGGCAGGTCGATGGGCTCGGTCGCGCCGCGGTCCCGGTCCACGGCGCCGCCCTGGGGGCGCCCCGCGGGGGCCTGAGAGCGCTCGGGGCGCTCGGGGCGCTCCGGTGCCGAGTCGTCGTCCTCCGCCGCGCCCCGCTGCCTGCTGTGCGTCACGGGGCGGCCGTGCGAGGAGACCAGCTTCGGGGTCCTGCGGCGGGGCAGCTGTATGGGGTCTTCGGGGGACGACTGGTCGCCGGGGTCGCCGAAGCCACTGCCGTTCCCGTTGCCGAAGCTCCTTCCGCTGCCGCTGCCGCCGGCCCGTGAGGGCAGGTCCTCGGGGTGGGTGGGCTCGCGCTCGCCCGTCTCCCGCTCGTCGCGGGCCTGCTGGTGCTGTTCGTCGCCCGGCACCCCCGTCATGCGGCGGCGCGGGCGGAAGAGCCCGCCGCGCTCGCTGTCCTCGTCACCGAGGTCGCCCAAGTCGCCGGGGAAGGGGTCGAGACCCGCCATGCCCACCGGCGCTTCCAGCTCGACGGGACCGTCCAGGACGGACGCGGGCAGCCCCGGCAGCTGCACGGGCACCTGGCCGAGCGCGGCCTGCTTGTCGCCCGCGGCGTCGCGGCCCAGGGCTTCCTTGGGCTGCGGCCTGTCGAGCCGGAACCCGACGCCGTTCGTGTCCGGTACGTCGTCCGTGAGCAGCGTCTCCGGGATGAACACGACGGCCGTGGTGCCGCCGTACGGAGAGGGCTGCAGGGAGACACGCACGCGCTGTCGCTGGGCGAGGCGGCTCACCACGAAGAGGCCGAGGCGGTCGGTGTCGGAGAGTTCGAACTCCGGGGTCTCCGCGAGGCGGAGGTTGGCGTCCAGGAGCGCGTCGGGTGCCATGCCCAGGCCCCGGTCGTGGATCTCCAGGGTGAAGCCGTTGGCGACGTGCTCCCCGAGAACCTGCACGGCCGTGTGCGGGGGCGAGAACACCGTGGCGTTCTCCAGGAGTTCGGCCATCAGGTGGGTGAGGTCGGCGACCGCGGGCCCGGTGACGGCGATGCGCGGCAGGCGGCGCACCTCGATGCGTTCGTAGTCCTCGACCTCGGCGACGGCCGCGCGGACGACGTCCATGAGCTGGACGGGCTTGCGCCACTGCCGGGAGGGGGCGGCGCCGGAGAGGATCACGAGGCCCTCGGCGTGCCGCCGCATGCGGGTGGTGAGGTGGTCGAGGCGGAAGAGGTCGGCGAGTTCGTCGGTGTCCTCGGTCCTGCGCTCCATGGTGTCGAGCAGGGTGAGCTGCTTGTGCAGGAGCACCTGGCTGCGGCGGGCGAGGTTGACGAACACCTCGGAGACGCCGCGGCGCAGGTCGGCCTGTTTGACGGCGGCCTCGACGGCGGCGCGCTGCAGGGTGTTGAGCGCCTGGCCGACCTGGCCTATCTCGTCCTTCTCGTACGTCAGACGCGGGGCCTCGGTCTCCACGTCGACCTGCTCGCCCGCCGCCAGGCGGCGCAGCACGCCGGGCAGCCGGACGCCGGACGCCTCATGGGCCTCCAGGCGCATGCGGCGCAGGTCACGGATGAGGCTGCTGCCGATGCGTACGGACATGAAGACCGAGAACAGCAGGGCGAGCAGACCGAACACGCCGGCCACGACGACGCGCACGATGACGCCGACGGCCACCGGCTCGACGCGGTCCTGGTAGCGGTCGCCCGCCGCCTTGTCGCGCTCGGCGAGTTCCTTGAGCGCCTTGCCCGACGCGGCGTCCCAGCGCGCCGACGTGACGGCGCGCGGGGTGCCGGGCGCGGATTCGACGACGGCCTTCTCGGCGGACCTCAGCTCCGTCGTCTGGGCGCCGTTCCAGTAGCGCTCGTAGCTGGCGCGCTCGTCCTCGGGCAGCAGCGCGAGGCTGTCCTCGTAGAGCAGCGTGCGCTGGGCCCTGAGATCGGATATCTCCCTGATCTCGGCCTTGGTGAGGCGGCGCGCGACGAGTGCGGAGCCAAGGAGCGCGTCCTCGCGGGAGAGAAGTTCGCGTGCGCGGGTCACGCCGACGAGCGCCCGGCCCTGCTGGTCCATCTTCACGTCGTCGAGGGCGTGCAGGGTGGTCAGGAAGCCGTAGCAGGGGTCGATCAGCTTCGTGTACATCTTCAGCGCGCTTGCGCGGGTGATCGTGCCTTCCTCGACCGTGCGGCGCAGCGACTCAAGACCCTTGAAGGAGTCGAGGAGCGACGCGAGCCGGTCGGCGGACTGACCGGTGACCTCGTCCCGCACGTCCGGGTGCGCCGCGCTCTCCTCGACCTTGGCGACCATGTCGTCGGTGGCCGTGCGGCTGCGGCGCAGCGCCGCGAGCGCGTCGGAGGCGCGCGGGTCGGCGAGATAGACGAGGGTCTGGCGGCGTTCCTGCTGGACGACCCTGGCTGTGTCCTCGATCGGGTAGCCGATCCTGTCGACGACGTTGGAGACGTCGATGAGTTCCTTGGCCGCCTGACCGGTGAGGTAAGTGGCGAAACCCCACATCGCGGTCAGGGAAATGAGCGGCACCAGCAGCAATGCCACGATCTTCCGGCGGATGGACTTCCCGCGAAAGCGCATGGCCTCCCCCAGATCGACCCCCTGCGGCCGCGCTAGGGCCGGGGGCACACATGTGCGTCAACAAACGGCGTGAGCCTACTACTGACCCACGAGCAACTCGAAGGCGTGTCCGGACCGATTTCAGCCGTGACGTGAAACAGACGTCCCCAGTTGTCCCTTCAATTCGGGAGATTGCATCCCGCGTGTGGCACATGCCACTCGGCACATTCCTTCTCGCCGATCGATCCAGTTGGCCTGAACTCTTCGCTTTTCCGAACCGGGCGGGAATCTTCCGGGCCTCTCGTTCGTCATTCGGTACGGGAGTTGGGGACTGCGGGCACGAGAGGTCCGCATGCCGTCACCAGGTGGCGTAAAGCTGCGTATACCGGGCACCCACTGGGGAGTCGGAACCGCCGACGTCTCATGGAACGGCCCGAGGGCATCGGGGGAGTGACGAGTTGATGGGCACGGCAGAGCGTCAGAGGGCAGACACGGAGACGGGCACGGAGGCGAGCGCGGAGACGGGCACGGATGAGCTCGGGACATCCGCGCGCCAGTCCGGCGAGGAACGCAGGGAGTTGTGGGTCGAGGAGCCGGCCCGCAAGCGGCGCCTGCCCGATCCGGTGCGTACGGCCGCGGTGCGAGCCGTGATCATCGTGGCGCTGACCTTGATACAGGCGATGACGGCGTTCCTGTGCGCGTTGGCCGGATCCTGGTTGTCCTTCCCGATGGTGCTCAGCAGCGTGGCCAGCACCGTTGCCGCCACGTGGGGCGTCCTGGACGTATGGGTGACCCGTCAGGTGTGGAACCAGCGGCACGGAGTGGTGTCGGTGCCGAGCAGCACGGCACGTCAGCTGCGGCGCGAGCGGCGCCGGGCCCGCCGACAGGCCCGGGCGGCGGGGCGCGGCGAGGACCGCATACGGCGGCGTGGGCGGACGGGACAGTTGTCGCACCCCTAGGCGCGGCCCGCTGGGTGCACGGCCTCTGGGCGCACGTCCTTCGTGTGCGCAGCCTCCGGGTGCACGTCCTCCGGGCGCGCGTCCTCCGGGAGCACTCCCACGCGCCCCCGCGAGAGTCAGGCCGCGACGGGCTCCGGCGTCGGCAGGCCGCGTCGCATCCGCATGAACGGGCGCGGACGGTTCACCGCGAGGACCGCCGTGGTGTGGCCGTCGCGCTCGTAGGCGGCGAGGAAACTGCCTTCCTCCGTCGAGCCTTCGACGATGCGCACGGCGTCCCCGGCCCGTCGCCGCCCCGCGAACTGGATGCGGGAGCCGTACTGGTCGGACCAGAAGTACGGCAGCGGGCGTACGGTCTCGGCGGTGCGGCCCGCCAGCAAGTTGCTCACGGCGACGCGGGGTTGCTCCGTGGCGCTCGTCCAGTGCTCGGCGCGGGCGGCGCCCACCCGGGCCACGTCGCCCACGGCGACCACGTGGGGCAGCGCGGTGACGCAGCCGTCGTCGCAGAGCACTCCGTCGTCAAGGGCAAGGGTCGAGCCCGCGAGCCAGCCGGTGTTGGGGATGGCCCCGATGCCGACGACGACCACATCGGCGGGGAGCAGCCGACCGTCGGCCAGCTCCACCCCGCGTACGGTCGTCTCGCCGTGCAGTGCGGCGACGCCGGTGCCCGTCACGAGCTCCGCTCCCCCGCGTGCGTGCAGCCCGGCGCACACGGCCGCCATCTCCGCGCCCAGTTGCGGGACAAGCGGCAGCGGGGCGGCCTCGACGACCGTCACGTCGTGCCCGAGGGCCACGCACGAGGAGGCGGTCTCGGCGCCGATGAATCCGCCGCCGATCACCACGACCCGGCGCGGCCCCGCGGTCAGCTCGGTGCGCAGGGCGCGGGCGTCGTCCAGGGTGCGCAGGGTGTGCACCCCCGCAAGGGAGGGCCCGGGCAGCCGGCGCGCGGATGCCCCCGTGGCGATGACCACCCCGTCGCTCGCGACGGTCCTGCCGTCCTCCAGGAGTACGGTGCGGCCACGCGGGTCCAGGCCGCGGGCGCGCACCCCGAGCAGCCACTCGGCGGCGAGTTCGCCGGTCTCCTCGGTATCGGACAGGGCGAGTTGGTCCTCGTCGGCCCTGCCGGAGAGGAAGTCCTTGGACAACGGCGGCCTGTCGTACGGTGGGTGCGGTTCGTCGCCGATGATCACGAGCCGTCCGTCGTACCCCCGGGCGCGCAGTTCGCGCGCCGCGTAGAGCCCGGCGAGCGAGGCGCCCACCACGGTGATGGTTCTCATGCGGCGGAACCCTCCTCGGCCACGAGGTGGACGTGGATCGTGCCGTCGTCGACGCTCACCCGGTGGGTGCGCACGGCGCGGCGGGCGGGCAGACAGGTCGGCCGCCCGGTACGGAGATCGAAGGAGGCGGCATGGAGCGGGCATTCGACCAGGCAGCCTTCGAGCCAGCCCTCGGAGAGGGAGGCGTCCTGGTGACTGCAGGTGTCATCGATGGCGTAGATCTCGCCGTCGGCGTTGAACACCGCGACGGGCGGTGTGGTTTCGACACGGACGGATTCGCCCGCGGGGAGGTCTTCAAGGCGGCAGACGGGAATCATTGGGCCCCCCTCTTGATCTCTCTCGGCCCGGTCCTGACACCTTCTCGGCCCAGGACCTATCGGTAACATGATGTTTCGCATGGCGCACGAGGGAGCGCTATGCGCAACAGAATCCGGTCGGGATGCCCACCGCGTCAAGGGCTTCCCGCAGATGCGGCTTCAACGGGCCGCGAGGTGGTGAGAGTTGAGATATGACCGGCACGCGGAAACAGCCTGATCAGAACGAGGAGCCGCACGGGAACCAGGCCGGGGACCAGGCCGGTGAACCCCGCGAGAAGCAGCCGAAAGGGGCCCCGGCTTCCGTCCAGTCCGTGGACCGCGCGGTCAGCGTCCTGGAGATACTCGCCCGGCTCGGCGAGGCCGGAGTCACCGAGATCGCCGACGAGTTGGGGGTGCACAAGTCGACGGCCTTCCGGCTGCTCGGCGTCCTGGAGAACCGTGGCCTCGTGGGCCAGGCCAAGGACCGCGGGAAGTACTTCCTGGGCGCCGGCGTACTGCGCCTCGCGGGGGCGGCGGCAGTGCGCCTCGACATCTCCCAGGAGGGCGGCCCGGTCTGCCGCGACCTCGCCGACGAGCTGGGCGAGACGGTCAACATCGCCATCCTGGACGACGACGCCGCGGTCAACATCATGCAGGCCCGCGGCCCCGCCTCCGTGACCGCGCAGAACTGGCTGGGCAGGCGCACCCCGCTGCACGCCACCTCCAGCGGCAAGATCCTCCTCGCCCACCTGCCCACCACGCTGCGCGAGGGTCTGATAGCGCGGACGCTGCCGCGCCTGACCGAGCACACGGTGACCGGGACGGTGGCGCTGCGCGGCGAGTTGGAGGCCGTCGTCGACCAGGGCTTCGCCATCGCCGTGGAGGAACTCGAGGTGGGCCTGGCCGCGGTCGCCGCGCCGGTGCGCGCGCACGACGGCAAGGTGATCGGGGCCCTCAGCGCGTCGGGGCCCGTGTACCGCCTGACCGAGGACCGTCTCACCGAGCTCGCCAAGCGCACGGTCGCAGCGGCCCTGGAGCTCTCGCGGCGGATGGGCTACGGCTTTTGACGTAGCGTCACTGGACACGGAGGACGAGGGCGGAACCGGGAAAACCTGGTTCCGCCCTCGTCGCGTTCCCGGGGCCGCGACGCCCCTTCCCCGCTCCCGCCCCGCTCCCGCCCCGGTCGCGTGTCGATCGTGTTTCGCCGTGCCCAGGGGATTTGCCGAGGGTTAACTCCCACCCCTTGACGGCCTCTTGATGGCGTTCCCAGTATGTCTCTCATAGCGCAACCCGTCGTGCAGTGCGCAACAGCAGAGGAGTCTGGCCGTGCCACACGAGGTCCGTGCCGTCGTCGCCATGAAGAAGGCCGCACCCGTCGAGGTGCAGACGATCGTCGTGCCAGATCCCGGTCCGGGAGAGGTACTCGTCTCCGTGCAGGCCTGCGGGGTCTGCCACACGGATCTGCACTACCGGGAAGGCGCGATCAACGACGACTTCCCGTTCCTGCTCGGTCATGAGGCCGCCGGCACCGTCGAGGCGGTCGGCGCCGACGTCACCGATCTCGCCCCCGGCGACTATGTGGTGCTCGCCTGGCGCGCCCCCTGCGGAGCCTGCCGCTCCTGCCTGCGCGGGCGTCCCTGGTACTGCTTCGACTCACGCAACGCCGCCCAGCCGATGACCCTCCTGGACGGCACCCCGCTGAGCCCGGCCCTGGGCATCGGCGCCTTCGCCGAGAAGACCCTGGTCGCCGCGGGACAGGCCGTGAAGGTCGACCCGGCGGCCCGCCCCGAGGCCGCCGGGCTCATCGGCTGCGGCGTGATGGCGGGCTACGGGGCCGCCGTGAACACGGGCCGGGTGGGCCGCGGCGACACCGTGGCCGTCATCGGCTGCGGCGGGGTCGGCAACGCCGCGATCGCCGGGGCCTCCCTTGCGGGCGCTCGCCGTGTCATCGCCGTCGACATCGACGAGGCCAAGCTCGACGGGGCGACCCGGTTCGGCGCCACGCACACCGTCAACTCCCGCGGCACGGACCCGATCGAGGCGGTGCGCGAACTGACCGGCGGTTTCGGGGTCGACGTCGCGATCGATGCCGTCGGCACCCCGTCGACGTACAAACAGGCGTTCTACATGCGCGATCACGCGGGTGTGCTCGTGCAGGTCGGTGTGCCCGACCCGGAGATGAAGATCGACCTGCCTCTGATCGACCTGTTCTCGCGCGGCGGCGCCCTCAAATCCTCCTGGTACGGGGACTGCCTGCCGACCCGCGACTTTCCGATCCTCGTCGACCAGTACCTCAGCCGCCGGCTCGACCTGGGCGGATTCGTCTCCGAGACCATCACGCTCGACGAGGTCGAGGAGGCGTTCGCCAGGATGCACCGCGGTGAGGTGCTGCGTTCGGTGGTGGTCCTGTGAGCGAGACCTCCGTGCCCGGCGGCCACGAGCCCCGGCCGCCCCGCGTGATCGTCATCGGCGCCGGCATCGTCGGCTGCTCCCTGGCCGACGAGCTGACCGCCCGCGGCTGGACCGACGTCACCGTCCTCGAACAGGGGCCGCTCCCCGCCCCCGGCGGCTCCACCTCGCACGCTCCCGGCCTGGTCTTCCAGACGGGTCCTTCCAAGACCCTGACCGCCTTCGCCACGTACACGGTCGAGAAGTTCGGGGCCCTGGAGGTGGACGGCCTCTCCTGCTTCAACCCGGTCGGCGGCCTCGAACTCGCCACCACGCCCGAACGCTGGGCCGACCTGCACCGCAAGGCGGGATACGCCGCTTCCTGGGGCATCCGGGCGGAGCTCGTGGGCCCCGCCCGGTGCAAGGAGATGTGGCCGCTCCTCGACGAGAGCAAGGTGCTCGGCGGCCTGCACACCCCCGACGACGGGCTCGCCCGGGCCGTGCTCGCCTGCCGTGCGCAGATCGAGCGGGCACGCGCGCGTGGCGCTCGTTTTCTCGACCGGCACACCGTCACCGGCATCGAGCAGGAGGACGGACGCGTCACCGCCGTCGTCACCGACCAGGGCACGTTCCCCGCCGATCACGTCGTGTCGGCCGCGGGTTTCTGGGGCCCGGTGATCGGGCGCATGGCCGGCGTCGACATCCCCCTCCTCCCCCTCGCCCATCAGTACGCGAAGACGGCACCCCTCCCCGACCTGGCGGGCGTCAACGACCCGCGCACGGAGGCCTCGAAGCCGATCCTCCGGTTCCAGGACCGCGATCTGTACTTCCGCGAGCACACCGACCGCATCGGCATCGGTTCCTACGCCCACCGTCCGCTGCCCGTGGACGCGTTCACCGTCCCGGCCTACGACGACGCACCGCACATGCCGTCCTCGTACCCCTTCACCGAGGAGGATTTCGCGCCGACCTGGCAGGACTGCGGCCGGCTGCTGCCCGCCCTGCGCGACTCCGAGGTCGCCGAGGGCTTCAACGGCGTCTTCTCCTTCACCCCTGACGGCATGCCGGTACTCGGTGAATCGCGGGCGCTGCGCGGGTTCTGGCTGGCCGAGGCGGTGTGGGTGACGCACTCCGCGGGCGTGGCCAGGGCGGTCGCCGAGTGGATGGTCGAAGGGCGGCCCTCCGTCGACGTACACGACTGCGACCTCACCCGCTTCGAGGACGCCCAGCGCTCCCCCGCCTACGTAGCCGACCGCGGCGCCCAGCAGTTCGTCGAGGTCTACGACGTCCTCCATCCCCTGCAACCCATGGAGCAGCCCCGGCCGCTGCGGGTCAGCCCCTTCTACGCCCGGCAGCAGGAACTGGGCGCCGTCTTCCTGGAGGGCGGCGGCTGGGAACGCCCGCACTGGTACGAGGCGAACGCCCCGCTCCTCGCGGACGTCGAGGTCCCCCCGCGCGACGCCTGGTCGGCCCGCCACTGGTCGCCGATCGCGGCGGCGGAGGCGAAGGCGACCCGCGAGAAGGTCGCCCTCTACGACATGACGCCCCTGCGCCGCCTCGAAGTCTCGGGGTCCGGCGCGCTCGCCTTCCTGCAGCGCATGACCTCCAACAACCTGGCCAAGAAGCCGGGCGCCGTGACGTACACCCTCCTCCTGGACGAGACGGGCGGCATCCGCTCCGACCTCACGGTGGCCCGGCTCGCCCCGGACCGCTTCCAGGTCGGCGCCAACAGCCCGGCCGACCTGGACTGGCTCCTCCGGCACGCCCCCGACGACGTGCACCTGCGCGACATCACGTCGGGGACCTGCTGCATCGGCGTCTGGGGCCCGCTCGCCAGGGAGCTCGTCCAGCCGCTCACCCGCGACGACTTCTCGCACGAGGCGTTCGGCTACTTCCGGGCCAAGGAGACGTACATCGGACATGTCCCGGTCACGGCGATGCGCCTGTCGTACGTCGGTGAGCTGGGCTGGGAGCTCTACACGAGCGCCGACACCGGGCTCCGGCTCTGGGACACGCTCTGGGAGGCGGGGCAGGAGCACGGCGTGATCGCGGCCGGGCGTTCCGCGTTCAACAGCCTGCGCCTGGAGAAGGGCTACCGCGCGTGGGGCCATGACATGACCGCCGAGCACGACCCGTACGAGGCGGGTGTCGGGTTCGCGGTACGCATGGACCGGGGCGACTTCGTGGGCCGTGCCGCGCTCGAACGGCTCGGCTCCCCCGCACGCAGGCTCACCCCGCTGCTGCTCGACGATCCGGCCGCCGTCGTCCTCGGCAAGGAGCCCGTCCATGTCGACGGGGTTCCGGCCGGTTACGTCACCAGCGCCTCGTACGGATACACGCTGGGCCGCTGTGTCGCCTACGCGTGGCTTCCGCCGCAGGAGACGGGCGGATCCGTGCACATCGAGTACTTCGGCGAGAAGGTCCCCGCGACGGTCGCCGAAGAGCCGCTGTTCGACCCGAAGATGACCCGCATCCGGCGCTAGAGGCCGTGCGGCCGCTGCTATGGAGGAAGCTCTGTGTCCCCCACCTCTGTGTCCCCCACCTATGACGTGATCGTGATCGGCCTCGGCGGCATGGGCAGTGCCGCCGCCCACCACCTGTCCGCGCGCGGCGCCCGTGTCCTGGGCCTGGAGAAGTTCGGTCCCGTCCACAACCGCGGCTCAAGCCACGGGGGTTCGCGCATCACCCGGCAGTCCTACTTCGAGGACCCGGCCTACGTCCCGCTGCTCCTGCGCTCGTACGAGCTGTACGCACGCCTGGAGCGCGACACCGGCCGCGAGATCGCCACCCTGTGCGGCGGCGTGATGCTCGGCCGCCCCGAGAGCCGCGCCGTCTCCGGATCGCTGCTCTCCGCACAGCAGTGGGACCTCCCCCACGAGGTGCTCGATGCCCCCGAGATACGCCGCCGCTTTCCCACCCTCAGCCCGCGCGACGACGAGGTGGCGCTGTACGAGGCGCGGGCCGGTCTCGTCCGCCCCGAGAACACCGTCGCCGCACATCTGCAGCTCGCCACGCAGCAGGGCGCCGACCTGCACTTCGAGGAGCCGATGACGCGCTGGGAGCCGTATCGGGACGGCGTCCGCGTGCACACCGCCGAGGACACCTACACCGCAGGGCAGTTGGTGATCTGCCCCGGCGCCTGGGCACCGCAGCTCCTGACCGACATCGGGGTGCCGTTCACCATCGAGCGGCAGGTCATGTACTGGTTCGAGCCGACCGGCGGCGTGCGGCCCTTCCTGCCGCAGAACCATCCGATCTACATCTGGGAGGACGCGGACGACGTGCAGGTCTACGGTTTCCCTGCCATCGACGGCCCGGATCTCGGCGCCAAGGTCGCCTTCTTCCGCAAGGGCACGCCCTGCACGCCGGAGAACATCGAACGCACGGTGCACGACCACGAGGTCGCAGCGATGGCCGAGCACATGGCGCGCCACATCCCGTCCCTGCCGGGACAGTTCCTCAAGGCCGCGACCTGCATGTATTCCAACACCCCCGACGAGCACTTCGTCATCACCCGGCACCCGGCCCACCCCGGATCGGTGACCGTCGCGGCCGGATTCTCCGGACACGGCTTCAAGTTCGTGCCGGTCGTCGGCGAGATCGTCGCCGATCTGGCGCTGAACGGCGCCACCGAGCACCCCATCGAGCTCTTCGACCCCGGCCGCCTGGCCGCCGCGCCCGCTTGAGGAATACGGACTTGAGCAGTACGGACTTGAGCAGTACGGAGGAGTACGCACCGTGACGACGACCCCCGAGGCCCCGTCCGCCGCCGGCAGCCTGATGACCACGCTGCCGGGCCACTTCTACACCGACCCGGAGATCTTCCGGCAGGAACAGGAACGCGTCTTCGAGTCGCTCTGGTTCTGCGCGGTGCGCTCCGCCGACCTCGGCAAACCCGGCGCGTTCCGCACCGTGCAGATCGGCCGCGAGAGCGTACTGATCACCCGCTCCCGCTCCGGGGAGCTGCGCGCGTTCCTCAACATCTGCCGCCACCGGGGCGCCCGGCTGTGCACGCAGGAGTCCGGCGAGGTGCGCCGCGCGCTCCAATGCCCGTACCACGCATGGACGTACGACCTCGACGGCAAGCTGATCGCCGCGCCGAACCTGACGAAGATGCCCGACGTCGACCGCGCCGCGTACGGCCTGGTCAAGGTCGCGCTGCGGGAGTGGCTCGGCTACGCCTGGGTGTGCCTGGCCGACGAGCCGCCCTCCTTCGAGGAGACCGTCATCGGCGCGGCCGTGGAGCGGCTCGGCGACACGGCGTCCATCGAGCGCTACGGCACCGAGCGGCTCGCCCTGGGCAAGCGCGTCACCTACGACGTGCGCGCCAACTGGAAGCTCATCGTCGAGAACTTCATGGAGTGCTATCACTGCGCGACCATCCACCCCGAACTGACCGAGGTGCTGCCGGAGTTCACCGACGGATTCGCCGCCCAGTACTACGTCGGGCACGGCGCCTCGTTCGGTGAGGAGGTCAGCGGCTTCACCGTCGACGGCAGCGCGGGCTTCGGGCGGCTTCCCGAGGTCGCCGAGGACCAGGACCGGCGCTACTACGCGATCACCATCAAGCCGTCGGTCTTCATCAACCTCGTCCCCGACCACGTGATCCTGCACCGGATGTTCCCGCTGGCCGAGGACCGTACGGTCGTGGAGTGCGACTGGCTGTACGCACCCGAGGTCGTCGCGTCCGGCGTCGACCTGGCCAAGTCCGTGGAGCTCTTCCACCGGGTCAACGAGCAGGACTTCGAGGCCTGTGAGCGCACCCAGCCCGCGATGGCCTCACGCGCCTATCGCGGGGGCGGGGTGCTCGTGCCGACCGAGCATCACATCGGCCTCTTCCACGAGTGGCTGACCGAGCGGCTGGCCTAGGACCTGCTGCCAGGCCTACGAGGTGGAGGCGGCGGGGCGCTTGTACATGCGCGTCGCCGTGATCTCCCCGTGCACCGTCTCCTCGGCCGGGTTCTGCTGCGGCAGCCCCGGCCGCAGGTGCTCCTCGACGCTGATGTACTTCAGGCCCGCACGCAGGTCCGCGTCGTTCCGCAAGCGGATGACCAGCGGGAACTCCGCGAGCGCGGTCGTGTCGAACAGGCCCGTGGTGTACAGCAGCTGCACCCCGAGCGCGTCCGACACGGCCCGCTGGAGCTCCAGGAGATACGTGGCGTTGGCGCGGCCGATGGGGTTGTCGAGGAAGAGCGTTCCTGCGTGCCGGTGCTTGTCGCGGCCCCGGTCGTTGCTGCGGAGGGCGGCCATCGTGCAGTACAGGGCGATGGCCGCGGTGAGCAGCTGGCCGCCGGAGAAGACGTCTCCCATCTGGCCGACCGGCACCCGCTCGGCGCGCAGCACGGCGTCCGGCTTGAGGATCTCGACGGCGATGCCGCGCGGCTCCAAGGCGGCCTGAACTCCGCGCAGGAGCAGGGACATTCCGTCCCGCCGCAGGTCGGAGTTCTTCTTGACGGCGGCCCTGGTGGCTTCGTCGATGACCTCGCCGAGGCGCTCGGTGAGCGTCGCCTGGTCGGGCTCCTCGAAGCGCACGCGCAGGAACTCCTGGCCCGACCACTCCCCCAGGCCCTCGGGCAGCTGCGAGAGGCGCTGGGCGGAGCGGAGCGTGGCGAGCGAGGACTCCACCAGCCCGCGCAGGCGGTCCACGATGCTGTCGCGGTTGCGCTCCAGCTGCTCCAGCTCGTCGGTGAGCACCCGCAGGCGCGGCGCGAAGGCGTCCGCCCACTTCTTGGCGTGCTCCGGAAGCGCGGACGCGGGCAGTTCGCGGATCTGCTGGCGGGCGGGGGTGCGCACCTGCTCGTACCGGGTGGAGTTCGCGTGCCGTACGAGGATGTCGCTGGCCTCGCGGACGGCGGCCTCGGCGGCGGAGAGGTCGGCGGCGCAGCCGCGCAGGGAGCGGCGGGCCTCGGACGCCGACTGGCGGGCCTCTTCGAGGGAGCCGGGATAGGGCTCGGGCTCTTCGGAGGCCTCCTCATCGTGGTGCTGTTCGCGCAGCAGGTCCCGCAGGAGGGCGGCCGTCTCGTCGAAGCCTCCGGCGGCGTCCTCAGTGGCGCGGTGGGTGTGCAGGAGTGCGGCGTGCGCGTCCTTGGCCTGGCTCAACGCCTCGGTGTGGGCGGCCAGTTCGCCGGTGGCGGTGCGCAGGAGGGCCTGTGCCTGCTCGGCGTCGGCGGGGACGAGCTCTTCGGGGAGCTCGGTGTGCGCGTCGGCGTCGTCCTGCGGGGCGAGGCGCTCGGCCTCGCCGCGGAGCCTGCCGAGCTGCTCGCTCGCGGCGGAGGCGCGGGTCTCGATGAGCTGGACCTGGGCCTCCGCGCGGGCGGACGCGGCCTGGCGGGACGGGCCGTCGGAGCCGTCCGTGCCCTCCAGGAGCAGGGCGGCGCGGGTGCGGACCTTGTTGCTGAGCCGGTCCAGTTCGGCCAAGGCGCTGGTCTCGTCGCTCTCGGCGCGGGCCTGTTCGGCGCGCAGGTCGGCGCCGACACCGACCTTTTCGTAGAGCTGGGACGCGGCGCGGTATGCCTCGCGCAGGGCGGGCAGCGAGGACTTGGGGGCGGCGGGGTCCTCGGTGCCCTCGGGCACGTCCTCGGGAGCGCCCGCGATCTCGGAGCGCTCGGCGCGCAGGGCGCGTGCGGTGCGGCGGGCGTCGTCCGCGGCGCGCTGGGCGGAGCGGCGGTCCTCGTCGGCGGCGCGGGCGCGGTCCAGGCAGGTCTGGGCGCGGGCCTCCGACTCGACGGCGTCATCGGCGAGTTCGCGCAGCTTGGTCTGCCAGCCGGCGCGCTCGCGAAGGCGGAAGGCGAGTCCCGCCAGAGCGTCGGCGACGCGCCGGGCGCGCTGGGCGGCTTCCTGGCGCTCGTCACGCGCGCGTGCCGCTTCGGCCGCCGTCTCGTCGGCCTCGGCCCGGACCGTACGGGCCTCGGCGAGTTCGGACTCGGCCTCCTCGGCGAAGGCGCGTGCGCTGCGTGCGGCGGCGGCGAGCTCTTCGATGCGGCCGGCGGGGCAACCGCCGCGCCAGGAGGCGAGCCGCGCGGCGAGCTCGCGGTCCTTGGTGAGGCGGACGGCGAGCGCCCGGATCTCCTCGTCGCGCCCGGCCGCCCGCGCGCGCAGCGCCGTGCGCTCCTCGTCGGCGGCGTGCTCGTCGTGCATGGCGGGGTTCGGCGGTACGAGGAAGACGCTTTCGTCGCCGCCGCCCGCTTCCTCGCCGGGTGTCGGCGCGAGGAGGGCGGCCGCGGTGCCGACGGCGACCGCGGAGCGGGGCAGCAGGGCGGCGCCGGCGAGGGCTTCGCGGGCGCGGACGTGCGTGGCGGGGTCGGTGATGACGACGCCGTCCACGAGCTCGGGCCGGGCGGCGAGCACACGCGCGTGGTCGGCGGGGTCGACGGCCTGCGCGAGATAGCGCCAGCCGGGCAGTGCGGGGATGCCGTGCTCGCCGAGGAACTCAACGGTGGCCAGGACGTCCGGGCCGGGCGGAAGGAGGCCGCCGTCACCGAGGGCGCCCAGGATCCGGGAGTCGTCGGCGGCGGCGGTCCGCAGGTCGAAGAGCTGCCGCTCGGCGGAGGCGACTCCGTCCTCCAGGAGCGTGCGGAGGTCGTCGGCGCTGCGGTCGAGCTCCGCGAGGGAGAGGGGGCCTTCGGCCAGGGGGCGGCTGCCGATGGCGGCGCGGGCGGATGCCGCGGCGCTGCCCTCGGTGGCCGCGTCCGTCCGGTCGCCGTCGGCCGTCTCCGTCGTCGCCCGGCGGGGCAGCGGCACCCCGGCGGGCGTGCTCGCCCCCGGCAGACCGAGCAGTTCGGCGAGGCGCTCGTCCCCGGCGATCGACTCCGCGGCGCGGCGTTCCGCGTCGTACGCGTGCTCGGCGGCGTCCGCCGCGTCCGAGGCGCGGGCCGCGGTGAGTTCGGAGCGGGCCTCGGCGGCGGCTGCCTCCTTGGCGTGCTCGGCGGCGCGCAAGGAGGTCTCGCGTGCGGTGTCCCAGGCGGCCGCGGCGGTCTTCTCCGCGTCGCTCGCGGCGAGCGCGGCGCGCGCCGGGTCGGCGTCCGGTGCGGTGTCGTCGAGCCAGCCCGAACGGACCGCCTCGGCGGTCTCCTGCTCGACTTCGGTCAGGCGCTGGCGCAGGTGTCCGGCCTCGCTGCGGGCGCGCTGCGCCTCGGTGGCGGCGACCGTGGCGTCGCGGTGGGCGGCCTCGCCGGTCTCCTGGAGCGCGGCCGAACGCTCCTCTTCCTCGTTCGCGAGTGACTCGGCGCCTTCGGCCGCGGTGTGCAGGACCCGTACGAGGTCGGCGGCCGCCTTGGCGCGTGCGGCGAGGGCGGGCGCCGCGTCCCGCTCGGCCTCCAGGATCGCGGAGGCCACGCGCGCGGAGCGGTCGGCCGCCGCGCGGTGGCGCAGGACGGCTTCGGCGGCCTGCCAGGCGGAGTGCAGCTGGCGCGCGTCGGCGAGCTCGCGGCGCTGCGCGGCGGCGGCCTTCTCGGCGACGGTGAGCGCCAGGGAGGCGTGCCGGAAGGCTAGTTCGGCGGAGATCAGGGCGGACCTGCCGCGCGCTTCCTCCGCCGTGGTCACCGTCTGCGCGGCGGCGGTGACCCGCTCGGCGAGCTCACCGGCGCGGCCCCGCTCGGCGACGCCGCGGGCGGAGAGGCGGCGGGCGAGCGTCCGGGTGCGCCGCTCGGCCCCGGCGTGGACGTCACGCGCACGCGCACGCGTGTCGGCGGCGTCGACGATCCGGCCCAGGAGGTCGACGGAGCCCGCGGTGAAGTCCCGTTCGGCGATGAGCTCGGAGCGGCGGCCCAGCTTGTTGCCGAAGCCGTGCACGAGGTCGGCGAGGCCGTCCGTGTCACGGGTGTCCGTGACGGCGCGCAGCAGCAGGTCGGTGAAGTCGGAGTCCTTCTTGACCGCGAAGAGGCCGGCGGCCTCGCCCTCGTCGGCGTTCATCTCCCGCTGGTAGCGGAAGAGTTCGGGGTCAAGGCCGAGCTCGCCGAGGTGTTCGTTCCAGCGGTCGTGGCCCTCCTCCCAGTGCACGTCGAGGTGGGGGTACGCCTTGCCCGCGTCGGTCAGCGCGTCACGGAAGCCCTTCATGGTGCGCCGGCGCCCCTGGGCGCCCGAGACGCCCTCCACTGGGGGCCGCACCGCGCTGGACTCGGCGACCGGCAGCGAGTCCAGGCTCATGCCGGGTCCGGGCCGGAAGGAGTACCAGGCCTCGGCGAACTTCCGCGGGTCGTTGGAGACCTGCCGTCCGCGCCATTCGCTGACCTTGCCGACGACGACGCACTCGCCGGTCAGCGTGTGCTGCCACTCCAGGGCGACGTGCCCGCAGTCGTCGGCGAGCAGGAACTTGCGAAGCACTCCGGAGCTCGCGCCGCCCAGCGTGTTGCGGTGGCCCGGCAGCATCACCGAGAAGATCAGCTTGAGGAGGACGGACTTGCCGCCGCCGTTCTCCAGGAAGAGCACGCCCGCGGGCGCCGGGCGCAGCGGAGGGCCGCTCGGCTCGTCCTGGAAGAACTCAGCCTGGGCGGGAGCGGGGTCGGGCACCTCCGCGCCGACGCCGCGCAGGTCAAGCACGGTGTCGGCGTAGCGCGCACCGGCGGGGCCGATGGAGTAGAGGCGGACCCGGGACAGCTCGTACATGGCGGCGGACTCTCGTCGTAAGTCGTGCGGAACAGCAGGAAGGGTTCAAGCGGGTGGGGCGGGACTGCGCGAGAGACTCAGGAGTGGAAGGGCAGGCCCGCGTCGGCGGCCAGCTCCAGATCGTCGGTCTCGTCGGGGGGCAGCAGGGTCGCGGACCCGTCCGTGACGGGCACGATGCCGAGCTCCAGGAGCTCGGCCATGGCGGCGCCGCCCGCCATGTCGCGCACCTGCAGTTGATACCGGGCGGTCGTGCGGTACGTGCCTCCGGAGTCGTCGCCCGTGCGCTGCAGGAACCCGGAGTCGGTGAGGAACGCGACGGCCTTGCCGATGATCCCGGTGGTCGATCCCGCGAGGCGGCGGGCGTCCTTCGTGGCGCCCGTCGAGCTGCGCCGTGTCCAGATCCGCCAGGCGGCTTCGAGGCCCGGGGCGTCGGTCGCCGGGTCGGAGTTCTCGCCCTGTTCCTCGGCGCGCTCCTCCAGGCGGTGGCAGGCCTGGCGCACGAAGGCGTCGACCCCGTTGACCGTGACCCGGCCGATGTAGCCGTCGTCGGCGAGGTCCTCGGGGCGCGGGAAGGCCAGGGCGGCGACGGCGAGATGGGCGAGGCCGTGCAGGAAGCGGTCGGTGGAGTCGGCGGCGGTCCGCCGTGCGTAGTCGCCCATGCGGACGGCGAACACGGAGTCCTCGGCGGCCGTCACGGCCATCCCCGCGCGCGGGGAGACCTCGAGGACGACGAGCCCGAGCCCGGCGGCGACGGCGTCGGCGAGCCGCGCGAACGGCGGGTCCTCGCGGTACCGGCGCAGCAGTTCGGCGTACTCCTGGTCGCGGGCGGGCTGGAGCTTGGGCTGGAGCCCGAAGGCGACCAGACGCGCGGCGTCGGCGGCGTCGGCCGGGGTGATCGCGGCGGTCGCGGCGGTCGCCGCCGCTGCCTCCGGCTCGCCCCACGCGGTGTGCTCTGCGGGGTGCTCGGTCACGGCTTGTGCTCCTTGCGGCGGTCGTGCTGGTCGTACTGGAGAAGGTCGGGGGTGCTCATGCTGACTCCGTCCGTCCGGCCGCCATGCCGGCGGCGTCGAGCAGGGCCGTGCCCACGATGAGGTCGGCGCCGCCGAATTCCTCGTCGTCGAGTTCGGTGCCGTCGTCCACGGCGAACAGGAGTTTCTCCTCGCCCTGGCGGTAGGCGGTGCCGACCGGCGGGCTGGCCGCGTGGACGGCGAGCAGGGCGACCAGATAGGGCAGTTCGGTGTCGCGGAGCCGGGCGTCTGCGAGGAGTCCGGAGAGGCGCCGGGGAGCGTCGGCCGGCAGGTCGAGCAGCTCCATGGCGTCGGCGAGCTGCGCCTCGCTGAAGCGGCTGTCGTCGGGTGTGGCGATGAGGTCGGGCTCGGGCATCTCCACGCCCAGGTGCTCGCGCTCCTGCGGCGGCGTGAGCAGTATGTCGACCAGGTCGCCGACGCGGACGGAGACGGGCGTGCGCAGTCCCGTCCCGCGGGCGAAGAACGCGCCCGTCACGCGGCTCGCCTGCTCGACAGGGAGCGGCAGGAGCGGGGCGACGAGCTGGCCGTACAGATCGAGTCCGGCGCGTGCGGTGGGGGTCGCGAAGGCCTGGCGGTCCTGCTCGGCGCGGAACAGCGGGCCCGCTTCGAGGAGCCGGGACTGGAGCTGGGTGTGGCGGCGGATGCAGTCCTTGACGATGTCGACCAGCTCGGCGGCGCGGCGCTTCTGCTCGGGGTCCTCGGACTCGTCGCGTGCCTTGCGGATGTTCGTCAGGATCGCGTTCTCGTGGCGGTAGCGGTCGGCCACGTGGTCGAGCGCCTCCGCGATCATGTCGGGGACGGCCTGGAGCCAGTCCACCGCGCGGACGTTGCGCCGGGTGGCGTCCAGGGCTCTGCGGAGGGTCTCCGAATACTGCACCGTGCGGTACCGCGCCTGCTCAGCGGCGAGCTGGGCGTCGGCGAGGCGGCCGCGGTTGATGAGCACCTCGAGCTTGACCTCGGCGGCGATCTGGGCGCTCGTGACGTCGGTGTCGAGGGCGCCCACGAGGACGTTGACCGCTTCGTCCGTCGTGCGGAGATAGACACCGCCGCCGTACCCGGGCACTTCTTCGATCAGCTTGAAGTCGTAGTCCCTGCGCACATAGGAGCCGTCGGGCGCGAAGGTTCCGTACACCGCGCGGAAGCCTCGGTCGACGCTGCCGACGTTGATCAGGTTCTCCAGGACCCAGCGGGCGACGCGTTCGTGCTCGGCCACGGGGCGCCGGGGGGCCTGGGCGCCGACGCGCGGGAGCAGCCTGGCCACTATCTGCTCGTGATCGGCGCCGGTGTCGAAGTCCATGTTCAGGGTGACCAGGTCGATGGCGGAGAGGGCCACCTCCGCCATCGCGTACACCGAGTACTCGCCCGCGAGGTTGGCCTTGCGCACGTCCAGGTCGTGCAGCGGAGCCGTGCAGGCGAGCGCGCGCAGGCGCCGCGCCAGGCCCTCGTCGGCGGCCGGGCCCATGGCGGGCCTCGGCCCCGCGCTGAGCTGGGGCGGAACGGTGTCCGTAACGGCAGGCGAAGTCACGGTGCACAGACTAGATCCTCGGTCTGACAACGGTCGAAACGGCGCAGATCTGACAGCGTCCTTCCGCGGCACCGCCGGGGTTCAGGACCCTTCCGCCACGCGCTGGCCGTAGACCTCGACGAGGCCGCGCCGCGAGTCGTCGAGGTAGACCGCGAGCAGCTGTTCGGCCTCCGCGGCGTCTCCGCCCTGGAGGGTTTCCAGGATCTGCCGGTTGCGTGCGAGGTAGGGCTCGTGCAGCCGGCGCGGGTCGTCCACCACGTGGAAGGCCAGGCGCAGTTCGGCGAAGACGCTGCGCATCACCTCGTCGGTCCGGGCGCTTCCGGCGAGGGCGACCAGTTCCCGGTGGAAGTGGATGTTGGCGGTGGAGACGCCCTTCCACTTGCGCTCGCGCGCCGCCTTCGTGCCGTCCGCGACGGCGCCGGCGAGTCCGTCGAGAGCGAAGGGCGGATCGCCGAGTCCGCGGACGACCGCACATTCGACGAGGCGCCGGGTGCGGTAGATGTCCTCCACATCCTCAATCGTGAGAACTCGGACAAATACCCCGCGATTGAGCTGATGGATCAGCAGCCGTTCATGCGTGAGCAGGCGAAAGGCCTCGCGCAGCGTGTTGCGCGAGACGCCGAGCGCGCCGCCGATGCTGTCCTCCGACAACCGCGCCCCGGGCGGGAAGTATCCCTCCGCGATGCGGCTGCGGAGGATGTCCGAGACCCGCTCCGCGGTGCTGGTGCGCCCCAGGAGCGCACGGTCGTCGGCCAGTCCGCTCGCGTCAGCCATTCCCTCAGCCATGCCCGGATTCAATCGCAGATACAAGAACGAGACAACATGGGTATTGAGGGATCGTTCAACGATCCTCTACCTTGGCGGGCACGGCACAGTCCCCGCCCGTGCCCCATGCCCTGCCCGCTCCCCTTCTCTCCCTGCCCGCTCCGCACCCTCCGTCCCCCCTCCTGCGAGGTGCCCATGAGCACACCCCCTACGCCCCGGACCCTGCCGACCGACCCACGCCCCGTGGACGGCGAACCCGTCGGCGACAGCGGCGCGTTCGGCTGGCTGCGCGCCCTCGGCCCGCGCGGCCGCCGCGCCTTCGGAGGCGCCTTCGGCGGCTACGCCCTCGACTCCTACGACTACTTCACGCTGCCGCTGAGCATGGTCGCGATCGCCGCGTACTTCGGCCTGGACAGCGGCCAGACCGGCCTGCTCACCACGGTCACGCTGGTCGTCTCCGCCATCGGAGGCGCCATCGCCGGGGTGGTCGCGGACCGGATCGGCCGGGTCAAGGCGCTGATGATCACGGTCATCACGTACGCCGTCTTCACCGTCGCCTGCGGCTTCGCGCCCAACTACGAGACGCTGCTGGTCTTCCGCGCCCTCCAGGGTCTCGGCTTCGGCGGCGAGTGGGCGGTCGGCGCGATCCTGGTCGCCGAGTACGCCACCGCCAAGAACCGCGGCCGCACCCTCGGCGCGATCCAGAGCGCCTGGGCGGTCGGCTGGGCGCTCGCGGTGATCGTCTACACCGTGGTGTTCCAGTTCATGGACGCGGACACCGCCTGGCGCGTGCTGTTCTGGACCGGCGCGCTGCCCGCCCTCCTCGTCGTCTACGTACGACGCAACGTGCACGACGCCCCCGAAGCGGCCGAGGAGCGCAAGAAGAGCGCGGACAAGGGGTCGTTCACCGCGATCTTCAAGCCGGGACTCCTGCGCATCACGCTCTTCGCGGTCCTGCTGTCCACCGGCGTGCAGGGCGGCTACTACACGCTCGCCACCTGGGTGCCCACGTACCTGAAGAGCGAACGCGGGCTCACCGTGGTCGGCACGGGCGGGTACCTCGCGTTCCTGATCTCCGGGGCCTTCATCGGCTATCTGGCGGGCGGCTATCTCACCGACATACTCGGCCGCAAACGGAACATCACGCTCTTCGCGTTCCTCTCCGCGGCCAGCATCCTGGCGTACACGAACATCCCGGACGGGGCCAACGGCCTTCTCCTTGTGCTCGGTTTCCCGCTCGGCTTCTGTATGTCGGCCATTTTCAGCGGCTTCGGCTCGTTCCTCAGCGAGCTCTATCCGGCGGCCGTGCGCGGCACCGGGCAGGGCTTCACGTACAACACCGGCCGCGCCGTGGGCGCGATCTTCCCCACCATGGTCGGCTTCCTGGCCGACAGCTGGGGCGTGGGCGGCGCGCTGGTCTTCGGCGCGATCGGCTACGCGCTCGCCGTGCTCGCCCTGCTCGGGCTGCCCGAGACCCGCGGGAAGGAGCTGGTGTGAGCCCCACGACCACGGCACTGCAGAGCCCCGGGGAAGCCCGCGCGCTCTTCCGTGCGGGCACGAGCGGGCCGACCGCGGGCTGGGCGGCCGGTCACACCCAGGCCAATCTGATCGCCGTGCCCGCCGACTGGGCGTACGACATGCTGCTGTTCTGCCAGCGCAACCCGAAGCCCTGCCCGGTCCTCGACGTCACGGACGCGGGCTCCTGGTCCACTCCCCTGGCCCCCGGCGCCGACCTGCGGACGGATCTGCCGCGCTACCGAGTGTGGGAGAACGGCGAGTTGACGGACGAGCCCACGGACGTGACCGACCGGTGGCGGGACGACCTGGTGTCGTTCCTCATCGGCTGCAGCTTCACCTTCGAGTGGGCGCTGACCGAGTCCGGCGTACCGATGCGCCACGTCGAGCAGGGCCGCAACGTCTCCATGTACGTGACCGCGCGGCCCTGCCGGCCGGCGGGCCGGCTGCACGGCCCCATGGTGGTGTCGATGCGCCACGTGCCGCCCGAGCACCTCTCGGCGGCGATCAAGGAGACCTCCTTGTTGCCCGCAGTGCACGGCAGTCCGGTGCACTGCGGCGATCCGGCGGGGCTCGGCATCGAGGATCTGAGCCGTCCCGACTTCGGCGATCCGGTGGCCGCCGAGCCCGGTGACATCCCGGTGTTCTGGGCATGCGGAGTGACACCGCAGGCCGCGGTGATGGCCTCGCGGCCGCCCTTCGCGATCACGCACGCGCCGGGCCAGATGTTCATCACCGACGCCCGTGACGAGCAGTACCGGGTGGCCTGAGCAGGCCCAGCAGGCCCAGCAGGCACCCGTACGGAAACCGGAAACAGGAGAACCACCCGCATGACCGAAGTCATGACCGACGCCGTGATCGCCCCCGTGGCAGTCCCCGTGGCAGATGCCGTCTCCGTTGCGGCGCCCGACGCGGTGATCGATCTCAACGCCGACCTCGGTGAGGGCTTCGGCCGCTGGCGCCTGACCGACGACGAGGAACTGCTCTCCGTCGTCACGAGCGCCAACGTGGCCTGCGGCTTCCACGCGGGAGACGCGGCCACCATGCGCCGCGTGTGCGAGCAGGCCGCCGCGCGCGGCGTACGGATCGGCGCCCAGGTCTCCTACCGCGACCTGGCGGGCTTCGGGCGCCGCTCCATGGACGTACCGGCCGATGAGCTGGCGGCCGAAGTGGCCTACCAGATAGGCGCCCTGGAGGTCTTCGCGCGGGCGGCCGGCACGCGCGTGTCCTACGTGAAGCCGCACGGCGCGCTCTACAACCGCATCGTCCACGACGAGGACCAGGCACGCGCCGTCGTCGAAGGCGTCCTGCTCGCCGATCACACGCTGCCCGTCCTCGGTCTTCCGGGATCGCGCTTCCTGGAGACGGCCGGCAAGGCCGGACTTCCCGTCGTCGCCGAGGCGTTCGCGGACCGTGCGTACACCCCGCAGGGGACGCTCGTACCGCGCGGCACCGACGGCGCCGTCATCACGGAGGCCGACGCCGTCGTCGAACGCTCGGTGGGCATGGCCCGGTCCGGGACCGTCACCGCCCTGGACGGACAGCGGATCGGCGTAAGCGCGCGCTCGTTGTGCCTGCACGGCGACACCGCGGGTGCGGTGGCCCTGGCCCGGCAGGTCAGGGCGCGCCTCGAAGCGTCGGGCGTCCGGGTGGAGGCCTTCGCGTGAGGGTGCTTCCGGTCGGCGACCTGGCGCTGCTCGTCGAACTCGCCGACGGCGACGAGGCGCAGGCCCTCCACGCCGAGCTGCTGCGCCGCAGGGCCGCGGGCCTGGTCCGCGTACGGGAGATCGTGCCCGCGGCCCGCACGGTGCTCCTGGACGGCCTCGACGACCCCGAGCGCGTCGGCGCGGAGCTCGCCGCCCTGGAGATCCCGCCTCTTCCGGCGCGCGCGGAGGACGTACGGGAGATCCCCGTCCGTTACGACGGGCCCGACCTGGCGGATGTGGCGGCGCACTGGGGTGTGCCCGTGACGGAGGTGGCGCGGATCCACTCGGCGGCCGAATTCCGGGTCGCCTTCTGCGGGTTCGCGCCCGGCTTCGGCTATCTCACCGGACTGCCGGAGCGCTACGAAGTGCCCCGGCGGGCCACACCGCGCACAAGCGTCCCGGCCGGCAGCGTCGCCCTGGCGGGACCGTACACAGGGATGTACCCGCGCTCGTCGCCCGGCGGCTGGCAGCTGATCGGCACGACCGATGCCGTGCTGTGGGACCACGCGCGCGTGCCTGCCGCGCTGCTCACGCCCGGACTGCGGGTGCGCTTCGTGCCCGTGACCGGGGTTCTCGGCGCGGAGGCACCATGACCGACCGGGCCTTCGCCGTCGTACGGGCCGGGGCGCTGACCACCGTGCAGGACCAGGGCCGTCCCGGACACGCGCACCTCGGAGTGCCGCGCTCCGGAGCGCTCGACCCGGCAGCGGCCCGCCTCGCCAACCGCCTCGTCGGCAACCCGCCCGGTGCGGCCGTCCTGGAGACCACCCTGGCCGGCTGTTCCGTGCGGCCGCGTTGCGCGGTGACGGTGGCAGTCGTGGGCGCGCACTGCCCGGTGACGGTCGACGGCCGCCCGGTGGCCTGGGGAGCGCCGGTACGGGTACCGGCCGGTGCGCTGCTCGACGTCGGAACGGCCGTCTCCGGAGTACGTTGCTACGTCGCGTTCGGCGGCGGAGTCGCCGTCGACCCGGTGCTCGCGAGCCGCTCCACGGACCTGCTCTCCGGGCTCGGTCCTCCGCCGCTCGCGGACGGCACCGTCATCGCGCTGGGGCATGCCGCCGCGCCCCACGCGCGCGTGGACACCGTCCCGCATCCCGCGCCGCCGCGCGAACTGATCCTGAGGGTGACGAACGGGCCGCGCGCCGACTGGTTCACGGCATCGGCCCTGCGCACGCTGACCACGCGCGCGTACCGGGTGTCCTCGGCGAGCAACCGCATCGGGCTGCGCACCGAAGGGCCCGCCCTGGAGCGGGAGTGCGCCGATGAACTCCCCAGCGAGGGCGTGGTCCTCGGCGCAGTCCAGGTGCCGCCGGACGGCCGTCCCGTGGTCTTCCTCGCCGATCACCCGACGACCGGGGGCTATCCGGTGATCGCGGTGGTGAGGGAGGCCGATCTGGCCGGGGCGGCTCAGGCGGTGCCGGGCACGCCGGTGCGTTTCGTCCCGGCGGGGCGGCGCTGAAGCCTTCCATGGTGTTCTACGCCGCGTCCGGCCGAGCGGCCACAGCGAGGGCGGCGAGGGCCGCCGTCACCGCGTCGGTGGCGTTCAGGTCGAGCCGGGCGCTGCTGCCCCGCACCTGATGGCGCACCTCGTCGGCCGCGAGGGTGAGCAGCTGGGGCAGCAGATCGGTGCACCGGCGCGCCACCCAGCCGGTGCCCGCGGTGGCGAGCCACAGCAGGCCGGCCGACCTTGTGGGCGACGGCAGTTGGGGCTCGCACGAGGGCGGGCTGCCCGACGCGATTCCCCGTGCCGTGAGCAGTCCGTGGAAGCGGGCGGCCACCAACCGGTGGCCGCGCTCGCCGGGGTGCAGCCGGTCCGCGCTCCACAGGGTGCGGTCGGCGACCCACTCGTCCGCGGCCAGATGCAGGTGGATGGCGTCGTACCGCTCGGACAGCGCGTGTACGACGGCGTTGACCGCTCGTTGCCGCCGGGCGAGGGGGCGGGCCAGGGCGCCGGGGAGGCCGAGCATGGCCCCCGGGTCGGGGAGGCAGGCGGTGAGCAGTTGGGCGCCTTGCCGCGCGGCGGCGGCGTAGACCGTGTCGAGGCTCGGCGCCACGGCCCGGATGTCGAACGTGCAGCGCAGGGTGTCGTTGACGCCGACGATGACGGAGACCAGGTCGGGGCGCAGCTTCAGTGCATCGGGCAGTTGCCGGTTCAGGACGTCGCGGGTCTGGGCCCCGCTGCGGGCGAGGTTGTGGAACTGCGCCTCCCCCTCAGGCCCTGCCAGCCCCGCGGCCAGCAGCGCCGACCATCCCCGCCAACCTCCGCCCACGGGGTCTCCGATGCCCTCGGTGAGGGAGTCGCCCAGGGCCACGAAGCACGGCGGCTGCTTCACGACGCACGTCCCTCGCGGGGCGCCGCCCCGGATACCCCTCCGCCTGGCCAACAGGCACCCGGCATCAGGGTTGTGCCCGCCTCTCCCCAAGCTCTCGACTCCGCTCGAGCAGGGGAGACCCCAATCGCCCTCCGAGACTCCTGCCCACGACCGGGACCCGTAGCAGCCTCATGCGCCCCCAAGAACCCCGCCACAGCCCCCTCCCACCCGAAGCACTCCGCACGCGCGCGTGCCGCATCCCGGCGTATCCGATCGGGACGCAGGAGGACTGCCTGGACGGCGGACGCGAACGACTCACCGGTGGGCGACGCCACCGCGCCCGCCCCGCCGACGATCTCCGGCAGCGCCGACGACGCGTCGGCCACCACGGGCGTACCGCATGCCAGCGCCTCCAGGGCGGCGAGGCCGAACGTCTCGCAGGGCCCCGGCGCCAGACAGACGTCGGCCGTGGCCTGCAGTGCGCCCAGAGCGGCCCGGTCCTCGACGTGCCCCGCGAACGTCACCGGCAACCGCCGCTCGCGCGCCCGCAGTTCGAGGCGGGTACGGAGCGGCCCGTCCCCCGCCACCACGAGCGCCGCCGGCACACCCCGGCCGCGGAGCGCCTCCAGGACGTCGAGGGCCAGGCCCGGCCGCTTCTCCACGGACAGCCGGGAGCAGAGCAGCAGCAGAACCTCGTCCACGCGCGCGTGGCGCTCGCGTACGCGTGGATCGCGCAGACCGGGGTGGCTGCCCACGAGGTCGACGCCGAGCGGCGCCCTGACCACATTGCGCGCCCCGATGCGGACGAACTCGCGCTCGGCCCACTCCGTGGTGCACACCACGCGCGCGTAGGCGTGCGCCGTACGGGAGTTGAGTGCGTCGGCCGCGCGCAGGGCCGCCTGCCGGGGCATGCCCCAGGACCTGAGGACGCCGTCCGCCGTCTCGTGGGAGACCATCACGGCCGGGATCCTGCGGTGCCGGGCCCACGCTCCGGTCCAGCGCAGGGTCGTGCGGTCGGAGACCTCGATGCGGTCGGGGGCGAGGCCTTCGAGGAGCCGGGCCACCCTTCGCCGGTCGGTGAGGACGCGGTAGCCGCCGGTGCCGGGCAGCAGCGTCCCCGGCAGGGTCACGACGCGGCCCTGGTCGGTGTCACGGACCCCGGCCCGCTCACCCGGCACGACAAGCACGGGCTCGTGCCCGGCCGCACGGTAGCCGCGCCCCAACTCCCGCAGTGCGGTGCGCAGTCCGCCCGACGAGGGGGTGACGAAGTTGGCGAGCCGCACGATGCGCAGCGATGCCGGCTCCCGCGCGCCGGCGCGGGCCGCTGCCGCGCGGTAGGCCGCTTCCCTGTACAGGGCCGCCTTCATGCCGCCCTACCTTCTTGAGTGCGTCCCGTGAGTTCGCGACTCTGGGTCTGCGCGGGTGGGGCAGGGATGGTTTTCATGCTGGCTGCCCTCCATGGCTT
>NZ_JBSGSG010000076.1:0-47641 GCF_053606765.1 Streptomyces sp. NPDC055189 | reverse complement strand
TCCGTGAATGTTTACCCGTAATCGGGTGCGCATCCGCGTTGAGCGGAACCAGGAAGAGGAATAATCTTCCGGTTCACAGCGTCCTCGCTGATGTTGCCACCCCGAGGGGTGGACTTTTCAAAGGAACCGCGTCCGGCCGTGATGGCCGAGACGGGGTTGTCAATCTGGCGTTGACTTTTGGCACGCTGTTGAGTTCTCAAGGAACGGACGCTTCCTTTGTACTCACCCTCTCGGGCTTTCCTCCGGGCGCTTCCCTTCGGTGTTTCTTTTGTCTTGCTGTTCTCGCTGTCTTGCGTTTCCGACTCTATCAGACTCTTTCGTGTCCGATTTTCCTCGGTGCCTTTCCGGTTCCCGCTCCGACCTTTCGGCTTTCGCGTTTCCCTTTCCGGCGGTTCCGACTTTATCAGAAGTTTTCGGCCGGTCTTACCGGCCTGGTGTTTCTGATTTATCGGGAGTGGCTTCTTGGCTTATGAGAATCAAGAAGCAGGCAGATATTAACTGCCGCCACTGGACTTGTCCAGTTCTAGGCAACTGTTCGAATCTACCTCCCCAGTCCTTCCGTGTCAACGGTTTTTCTGGGGCGTCGAGGAGACTAGCAGGTCAGCAGGGGCCGACGCACATCACGCCGCAGTGGGGACCGTGGCGCTGCGCTCCGCGGGGTCCAGGTCGCCTGTGGCGCCGGCTCGGGCAGCCCTGCCGCCCAGGACGTAGACGTAGGCGAGGAAGGCCAGTTCAGCGGCGATTCCGATGCTGATGCGGGCCCAGGTCGGCAGGCCGGAGGGGGTGACGAAGCCTTCGATGGCCCCGGAGATGAACAGGATCAGGGCCAGGCCCACCGCCATGCCGAGAGCCGCTCGGCCCTCTTCTGCGAGGGCTGTCCGGCGTGAGCGCGGGCCCGGATCGATGAGCGTCCAGCCGAGGCGCAGGCCTGTGCCCGCGGCCACGAAGACCGCCGTCAGTTCGAGGAGGCCGTGCGGGAGGATCAGGCCCAGGAACGTGTCGAGGCGGTCGGCGGAGGACATCAGGCCGATGCCTACGCCCACGTTCAGCATGTTCTGGAAGAGGATCCAGATGACGGGGAAGCAGAGGAAGGCGCCCAGGACCAGGCACATCGCCGCTGCCTGGGCGTTGTTCGTCCACACCTGGGCGGCGAACGACGCCGCTGGGTGGCTCGAGTAGTACGTCTCGTACTCACCACCGGGGCGGGTGAGCTCGCGCAGTTCGCCGGGGGCCGCGATGGAGGACTGGACCTCCGGGTGGGTGGCGATCCACCAGCCGATGATGACCGCGAGGGCCGTCGAGAGCAGGGCCGTCGGGACCCACCAGTGGCGGGAGCGGTAGACCGCTGCCGGGAAACCGTGGGTCAGGAAGTGTGTGGCGTCGCGCCAGGAAGCGCGGCGGGTGCCTGTCACGGCACTACGCGCGCGTGCCACTAGGCGAGTGAGGCGGCCGGTGAGCTGCGGATCAGGGGCGCTGGACTGGATCAGCGAGAGGTGCGTGGCCGTGCGTTGGTAGAGGGCGACGAGTTCGTCGGTCTCGGCTCCGTTGAGGCGGCGCTGACGGCGCAGCAGGGCGTCGAGTCGGTCCCACTCTGCTCGGTGGGCGGAGACGAAGACGTCGAGGTCCATCAGGTGGCTGCTCCTCGTACTACGGCGCGATGCTGCCTCAGCTTGGCAGACTGGCGGTTCCGAGGGCAGGGCAGGGAAGGGCGGCTGGCGTGAGTGAGCTTGTGACGGGCGAGGCGGTGGCGCTTGAGCTGCGCCCGGCGAAGCTGCCGAGCCGGGGGCTCGCCGTACTGATCGACTTGGCGGTGGTCTGGGCGGTCTACCTGGGGGTGACCATTGGGATCGTGGCTTCCACGTCCTCCTTGGACGACGCCGCGGCCGCGGCGGTCGCCGTCGCCAGCTTCGTACTGATCCTGGTCGGTGGGCCGATCGCGGTGGAGACGCTCAGCCATGGGAGGTCGCTGGGCAAGATGGCGTGCGGGCTGCGGGTGGTGCGGGACGACGGGGGGCCGATTCGTTTCCGGCACGCCTTGGTGCGGGGTGCGGTGGGGGTCGTCGAGATTCTGCTGACGTTCGGGGTCGTCGCGTGCATCGCCTCGCTGGTGTCGGCGCGGGGGCGGCGGCTCGGGGATGTGTTCGCGGGGACGCTTGTCGTACGGGAGCGGGTGCCTGTCGGGCAGACGGCTTTCATTCCTCCGCCGCCGCCCTGGCTCGCGGGGCGGTTCTCCGGGCTCGATCTGTCCGGGGTGCCGGAGGCGCTGTGGCTGGCGATCCGGCAGTACCTGACGCGGATGGGGCAGTTGGATCCGCAGGTCGGCTGGGCGATGGCGGAGCGGCTTGCCGGGGATCTCGCGGAGCGTACGGGGGCGCCGGCTCCGCAAGGTGTGCCGCCGGCCGCGTATCTGGCGGCGGTCGTGCGGGAGCGGCAGGCGCGGGACGCTCGGCGGGCGTTCGGGGGTGGGCACGCGGCGGCGCCCGTGGGGTATCCGGGCGGGGGTGTGCCGGCGGGGCCTGTCTCTCACCCGGCTTACCCGGCGGGGCCGGTTGCGCCGGTTGCGCCGGTTGCGCCGGTTGCGCCGGTTGCGCCGGTTGCGCCGGTTGCGCCGGTTGCGCCGGTTGCGCCGACGGTCGGACAGGAGCCGCGTGATGTGGCGCCGCCGCCGGCCGCTGAGCGGGGCGGTGCGGATGCCGCGTCGCCCGGCACTGGGTTCGTGCCGCCCGCGTAGGTCTGCGGGGCCGGCGTCAGGCGAACGTCGAGGGCGGGGATTCTAGGTTCTCGAGCTCGATGCCGGGGGCCGAGAGTACGACGTCGCCCGTGATGTGGATGGCGTGCTGCTCGCCGGTGTCCAGGGCTGTGACCTGGTATTCGTCCACGATCAGCGGGCCGTTGTCAGTGGCGTGTGCTTCGCTTTTGAGCAAGGCCCAGGACTGGTCGAGGGTGCGGGGGGCCAGGACCGGGTCGGTGAAGGCGACGAGGCGGACGCGGGTCGCGGGGGAACCGGGGGTGAGGCGCAGCAGGCGTGTGGTCGCGATGAGGAATGCGGGGGATGTGCCGGTGAAGGCGTGGGCGGGGGCGTTGTCTTCCGTGGCGTGGGTTCCGGTGGGGTCGGTGCGGACCCAGGTGACGCCGTCGATGGCAGCGGCGCGGATCTGCCAGTCCCCCGCGTGGAGTTCGAGGCGGATGGGGCGGCCGAGTTCGTCGAGGGCGAGGTCGACGGAGCCGGTGGGGTCGCCTGAGGGTGCGTTCCGCTGGGCGACGTAGCGCCAGCCGGAGGGGCCGGGGGCGCAGTGGAAGTGTTCTTCACCGAGGGGGGTGTGGTCGTGCGGGTCGTGAAGCGAATAGTGGCCGCGGGGCATGGGGGCTCGGTCCTTGTCGGGGGTTGGTTGTAGGCCGGGGGTGGTTCTAGGCCGGGGGTGATTCTTGTCCGCGGGCCTGCTGGGGCGGGGGACGTGCACGGGGACGGGGACGCGCCAAATTCGGCCTCGGGCGGTCGGCTGTCGGCTGCTGTCGGGAGGTCGGGGTCGAAGCCAAGGTAGGCCAGCCGTGAGTCTGCGTCGCTCGGGCCCGGGTGTGCTGGGGGCCTGGGTCGGCTGGGGGTCAGGCTCGGCTGCGCGGCTTCGGGCTGATGGGCACCGGGTTGCGAGGGGGCCTGGGCGGGCGCGGACAGGTTCCGTCGGCTGCGGCCTGAGGGCTGGGGGCTGACTGCCCGGTTCGCGGTGGCGCGGACCCGGTGCGGGCTCAGGCACAAGGGCCGGCGGCTGACCACCCGGCTCGCGGTGGCGCAGATCCGGGGCGGGAACAGGTGCAGCGGGCGTGGGGATCGTCCCGCCGGCGGGACGGAGGGGCGCTGGGGAGATTGTGTCTGTGGGGGTAGTCAGTCGTGCCGTGGGCGTCGGGCTGTGGGTGGGGCGCCCTCCACGGGCGCAGGCCCCCGCCCTGGTGGGCGGAGGCCTGCGGATGAACCAAGGGCCGGGGCGGTGCGTCCCGGCGGCAGGGTTGATCAGTAGCGGTAGTGGTCCGGCTTGTACGGGCCCTCTACCTCTACGCCGATGTACGAGGCCTGCTCGGGGCGCAGCGTCGTGAGCTTCACGCCGAGCGAGTCCAGGTGGAGGCGGGCGACCTTCTCGTCGAGGTGCTTGGGGAGGACGTAGACGTCGGTCGGGTACTCCTCCTGCTTGGTGAACAGCTCGATCTGGGCCAGGGTCTGGTCCGCGAAGGAGTTGGACATCACGAAGGACGGGTGGCCCGTCGCGTTGCCCAGGTTCAGCAGGCGGCCCTCGGACAGGACGATGAGGACCTTGCCGTCGGGGAACGTCCACGTGTGGACCTGCGGCTTGACCTCGTCCTTGACGATGCCGGGGATCTTCGCGAGGCCGGCCATGTCGATCTCGTTGTCGAAGTGGCCGATGTTCCCGACGATCGCCTGGTGCTTCATCTTGGCCATGTCCGAGGCCATGATGATGTCCTTGTTGCCCGTCGTGGTGACGAAGATGTCGACCTTGTCGACGACCTCGTCGAGCGTCGTGACCTGGAAGCCGTCCATCGCCGCCTGCAGGGCGCAGATCGGGTCGACCTCGGTGATGATCACGCGCGCGCCCTGGCCGCGGAGCGACTCGGCACAGCCCTTGCCGACATCGCCGTAGCCGCAGATGAGGGCGGTCTTGCCGCCGATCAGGACGTCCGTGGCGCGGTTGATGCCGTCGACGAGGGAGTGGCGGCAGCCGTACTTGTTGTCGAACTTCGACTTCGTGACGGCGTCGTTCACGTTGATCGCCGGGAAGAGAAGGGTGCCGTCGCGGTGCATCTCGTACAGACGGTGGACACCGGTCGTGGTCTCCTCCGTCACGCCGCGGATCTCAGAGGCGAGCTGGGTCCACTTCTGCGAGCCTTCGGTGATGGTGCGGTTGAGGAGCTGAAGGATGACGCGGTGCTCGTCCGACTCGGCGGTGTCCTCGGAGGGGACCTTGCCGTCCTTCTCGTACTCGACGCCCTTGTGGACGAGGAGGGTGGCGTCGCCACCGTCGTCCAGGATCATGTTCGGGCCGCCGGTGGGGGTGTTCGGCCAGGTCAGCGCCTGCTCCGTGCACCACCAGTACTCCTCAAGGGTCTCGCCCTTCCAGGCGAAGACCGGGATGCCCTGCGGGTCGTCCGGGGTGCCGTTCGGGCCGACGGCGATGGCCGCGGCGGCGTGGTCCTGGGTGGAGAAGATGTTGCAGGAGACCCAGCGGACCTCGGCGCCCAGGGCGACCAGGGTCTCGATGAGGACGGCGGTCTGCACGGTCATGTGCAGCGAGCCCATGATGCGGGCGCCGGCCAGCGGCTGGGTGGCCGCGAACTCCTTGCGGATCGACATCAGGCCGGGCATCTCGTGCTCGGCGAGGGTGATCTCCTTGCGGCCGAAGTCGGCGAGGGAGAGATCGGCGACCTTGAAGTCCTGGCCGTTGATGAGAGTCGACATTGGTGAGCTGCTCCTCGTGGGATTGATCGAGGGTGGGTGGACATGGCTGACCTGCGACGACGGCACGGAGAAGCACCGGCGCGCAGCAGCGCAGTCCGTCGGAGGCCCTCTCTCCCTCGGCCGGTGCCCGTAAAGGCACCGCCCGACCGCCATCAGCAGCGACGTCTGGCTCGGTCACAAAGCTACACCGATTGGCCCAGCGAGCCCCAGCCCGCCTCCCGGGTGTCACCACGGGTGCGCTCCCCGCGGGCGGGGACACGGACAGGGACACGTACAGGGCCACGTACCCGCACATTCGGGACCTTTGCGCTTTTGAACCTGCGCGTGCGTGTTGCAGGATGCCTTGAGATCGGGAACATTTGCGCGATCTTGTTTGACGAAGGCGTTAAAGGCGTTAGGAGATCCACGTGACCCGTCCGGCCGATCCCCCCATAGGCGGGAGCAGCGGCGAGCAGAAGAAGCTCAAGCTGCTCGCAGTGACCGCCTGTCCGACCGGTATCGCTCACACGTACATGGCGGCGGAGAAGCTCTCGCAGGCGGCGGAGAGCCTCGGCATCGACATGAAGGTGGAGACGCAGGGCTCCATCGGTGCCGAGAATGTTCTGACTGACAACGATGTCAGGGAGGCTGACGGCATCATCATCGCGGCCGACAAGGATGTCGACCGCGACCGTTTCGCGGGCAAGCGCATCCTGTCCGTCGGGGTGTCCGAGGGCATCAGCCACCCGGAGCGACTGATCGAGCAGGTGCAGAGCGCGCCCGTGCACGGCGGCGGCAGCGGTGACGGCGGTTCCGCCGCGGCGTCCTCCGGTGGCGGTGGTGGCGGTGGCGGCAAGGAGCGCAGCCTCGCGTACAAGGCGCTGATGAACGGCGTCTCGTACATGATTCCGTTCGTCGTGGTCGGCGGGCTGCTGATCGCGATCTCGCTCTCGCTCGGCGGCCACACCGACCCTCAGGGCGGGCTCGTCATCCCCGACGGCTCGTTCTGGAAGCACGTCAACGACATCGGTGTCATCGGGTTCACGCTGATGGTGCCGATCCTCTCCGGCTATATCGCGTACGCGATCGGCGACCGGCCCGCGCTGGTGCCGGGCATGATCGGCGGCTTCATCGCCAACACCGGTGAGCTGTACGACTCCAAGGCCGGTGCGGGCTTCATCGGGGCCATCGTGACCGGCTTCCTCGCCGGTTATCTGGTGCTGTGGATCAAGAAGGTCAAGGTCCCGAAGTTCGCCCAGCCGATCATGCCGATCATCGTGATCCCCATCGTCGCGACGACGGCACTCGGTCTCTTCTTCATCTACGTCATCGGGAAGCCGATCTCGTGGATCTTCGAGCATCTGACCAGCTGGCTCAGCGGTATGACCGGCACCAGCGCGATCCTGCTCGGCGCGATTCTCGGGCTCATGATCGCTTTCGACATGGGCGGGCCGGTCAACAAGACGGCGTTCCTGTTCGGCACGGGGCTCATCGCGACCGGCAACCAGACCGTCATGGGCATGTGCGCCGCCGCGATCCCGGTCATGCCGCTCGGGCAGGGGCTCGCGACGCTGATCCGCAAGCGGCTCTACAGCGAGCAGGAACGGGAGACCGGTCTTGCCGCCCTGTTCATGGGCTTCTTCGGGATCTCGGAGGGTGCGATTCCGTTCGCCGCGGCCAGGCCCGCGCAGGTCATTCCCGCGAACATGCTCGGTGGCGCGGTCGCCGGTGCGATCGCAGGACAGGCGGGCGTCGAGGACGCGGTGCCGCACGGTGGGCCGATCGTGGCGGTCCTGGGTGCCGTCGGTGGCGTACCGATGTTCTTCATCGCGATCGTCATCGGCGCCGTCGTCACCGCCCTCACCACAGTCACCCTGGTCGACCTCAGCGAGCGCAAGCGGCGCGGGGCGCCGGTCGTCGACGTACCGGGCGGTCCCGAGCCGGTGCTCGCGGGCGTGGGTACGGGCGCGGGCTCCGGGACCGTAGCCTCCAGGGCGTCGGCGACCCCGGCCCCTCAGAAGGCGCCCGCGGCAGCCGCTCCGGCCGCAGCCGCGGCCTCCTCTCCCGAGGCCGACGACGAAGTCCTCTCCGGCTATCTCACCGAGCAGACCGTCAAGGTCCAGCTGGACTCCGCCGACAAGGACTCCGCGATCCGCGAGATGGCGAACCTCCTTGCCGCCACCGGCAAGGTCACGGACGTCGAGGAGCTCGTGCGGACCGCTCTGCGCCGCGAGGCCCAGGGCACCACGGGGCTCGGCGAGGAGATCGCCATCCCGCACGCCAAGACCGATGCGGTGACCTCGCCGGTCGTCGGGTTCGCGCGGTCGGCGGAAGGCATTGAGTGGGGTGCCATCGACGGTACGAAGGCCAAGCTGATCTTCATGATCTCCGTGCCGGAGGCCGCCGCGGGCGACGAGCACCTGCGGATTCTCGCGCTGCTCTCGCGCAAGCTGATGGACACCGGCTTCCGTGAGCGCCTGGAGGCCGCGCCCGACGAAGCGGCGATCCTCGGGGTGCTGCGCGAGGTTCAGTAGCTCCGGCAGTTCCCGTACGAAGATGGGGCCCCGCACCTGCACGGTGCGGGGCCCCATCGGCGTACGTACTCAGAAAATCAGTGACCGCCCGGCGCCTTCGCCGGGTTCGTGCCCTCGGCGGCGGCCGCCTCGCTGTAGATGTCCGGCTCCAGGTAGATCACGCGGGCGATCGGGACCGCCGTGCGGATGCGCTCCTCGGCGGCGTTTATGGCCGCGGCCACCTCGGCGGCCGTGTCGTCGTGCTGGACGGCGACCTTGGCGGCGACGAGGAGCTCCTCGGGGCCGAGGTGCAGCGTGCGCATGTGGATGACGCGGGTGACCGTCTCGCCGTCGACCAGGGCCTTCTCGATCTTCTCGACCTCGTCCGTGCCCGCGGCCTCGCCCAAAAGCAGGGACTTCGTCTCCGCGGCGAGGATGATCGCGATCAGGATGAGCAGGACGCCGATGCAGAGCGTGCCGATGCCGTCCCAGACGCCGTCGCCCGTCGCGAGCGCGAGGCCTACGCCGCCGAGGGCCAGAATCAGACCGACGAGCGCGCCGAGGTCCTCCAGGAGCACGACCGGCAGCTCGGGGGCCTTCGCGCGGCGGACGAACTGCGTCCAGGTGAGGCTGCCGCGCGTGTGGTTCGACTCCTTGATCGCCGTACGGAAGGAGAAGCTCTCGGCGATGATCGCGAACACCAGGACACCCACCGGCCAGTACCAGTGCTCCAGCTCGTGCGGGTGCTTGATCTTCTCGTAGCCCTCGTAGATCGCGAACATGCCGCCGACCGAGAAGAGCACGATGGAGACCAGGAAGGCGTAGATGTAGCGCTCGCGGCCGTACCCGAAGGGGTGTTGCGGGGTGGCCTCGCGCTGCGCCTTCTTGCCGCCGAGGAGCAGCAGCCCCTGGTTGCCCGAGTCCGCGAGCGAGTGCACGCTCTCGGCGAGCATCGACGACGAGCCACTGAAGATGAACGCGACGAACTTCGCCACCGCGATCGCGAGGTTCGCGGCGAGTGCCGCGACAATCGCCTTTGTTCCGCCTGACGCGCTCATGTGTGCCCGTTGTCCCTTCGCCTGCGTACGTTCCTCGTCCACGGCCGGCAGTACTGCCTGCCGGCCGGGCGGCGCTGCTTTGCCCGCCCTTTGCGGTGGGTCATTGTTGCAGCACGAGGCGCTGGTGGTGAGTCAGGCCACCACAGTGGCACGGAAGACCGTACCCACTCCGGACACTTCGGTCTTTTCGTCCGCGGGGACGAACACCGACTGTCCGGGCGTGAGTTCCCCGGCGTCGCCGACGCGGACCGAGCCCGCGACGCAGAGCAGGATCTGCGGCGTCGCGGCCGTGAGGTCGTGCGGTCCCGCCGCGCCCTCGGGGAGGACGAAGCGGGAGAGGCGGAACTCGTCGATCGGGGTTTCGTAGACCTCTTCGCCGTCCGGTGATGCCTCGGGGCGCAGGACGCCGGGGTCGGTCGGCTCGAAGCGGACGATGCGCAGGAGTTCGGGTACGTCGACGTGCTTGGGGGTCAGGCCGCAGCGCAGCACGTTGTCCGAGTTGGCCATGATCTCGACGCCGAGGCCGTCGAGGTAGGCGTGCGGGACTCCGGCGCCGAGGAACAGTGCCTCGCCGGGCTGGAGTCGGACGTGGTTGAGGAGCATCGCCGCGATGACGCCGGGGTCGCCGGGGTAGTGGCGCGCGATGCCCGCGTACGGGGCGTAGGCGCCGCCGAGGCGCTCGGCGGCCTCGGTGACCTCGGTGACGGTGGCCGCCATCTCCTCGGGGTCGGCGGTCAGGACGGCCGTCAGGACCTCGCGCAGGGCGCCGTCCTGCGGCTTGGCGTGCAGGAGGTCGACGTACGGCTTCACGGAGTCGACGCCGAGACCGGCGAGCAGGTCCGCGGCCTCGACGGGGTCGCGGAAGCCGCAGAGGCCGTCGAACTCCGTGAGCGCGCAGATCAGTTCGGGCTTGTGGTTGGCGTCCTTGTAGTTGCGGTTCGGGGCGTCGACCGGGACGCCCCGGCTCTCTTCGTCCTCGTAACCCTCCCGCGCCTGCTCCAGGTCGGGGTGCACCTGGAGGGAGAGCGGGGCGCCCGCCGCGAGGAGCTTGAGGAGGAAGGGCAGGCGCGGGCCGAACCTGGCGACCGCCGCCCTGCCGAGCTCCCGCCCCGGGTCCTCGTCGATCACCTCGTCGAGCGGACCGCGCTCGGTGCGCGAGGGCGCGCCGGGGTGTGCGCCCATCCACATCTCGGCCTGCGGCTCACCGGTCGGCTCGACGCCGGTGAGCTCGGCGATGGCGGTGGTGGAACCCCAGGCGTAGGGGCGGATGGTGTTGGTGAGGCGGTCCACGGAGGGGGTCTCCCTTACGTACGTGCGCGGTGCGGGGTGTTCGGTGGCGAGTGCCGGGTCATGCAGCCCGTGCGCTCATGAACGGGCTGCGGTCATGAGCCGTGCTGCGGTCATGATCCGTCCCTCGGGGCGAGCGCCAGGTAAACGGCGGCGAAATCCGTGACGGCGATCAGCTCCGCGAGGGTCTCCAGGTCGTCGCCGTCCTCCGGTTCGAGCTCGCTGATCGCGACGTCGTGGCTGTGGGCGAGCTCGCGGGCAGCGGGCGCGGCGCTGAGGCCGCCCGCGTCCACCGGGCGGTCGCGGAGCAGGACGACGCGGGCCCGCAGGTGCTGGGGTTCCTCGACGCGGTCGCGGAAGAAGTCGTCGCCGTCCGCACCGGGGGCCAGGTGACCGGCGAGCAGGGCGCCGTGCGCGGGCAGCGCCTCGGGCAGTTCGCCCGCGACCGCCGGGTGCCCGGCCAGCTCGGCGAGCGTGGCGGCGAAACGCCGGCCGACGGGACCCGCCAGCCGGTCCTCGGTCCAGATCACCGGCAGGGCGTCGGCGAGTTCGGCGGCGAGTGTCTTGGCGGGGTTGCTGTGCGTCGCGATGACCGGACCGCAACGTTCCGCGACGTGGTCGAGGCGGTCGGCGATCTTCTCCAGGGTCTCGGCCGGTGCGGTGATCAGGCCGGTGCGGTCCAGGAGGATGAGCAGCGGGACGAGCAGCGCCCAGAGGGTGGCCGGGGCGGACGCGGCGGCCTCGTCGCTCACGCGTCGTGCTTCGTACGTCCCCGAGGCGCGCTCTCCGTCGTGCGGGGCTTCGTACTCCCCGTACGGCGATGTGGCCATCGGGACCGTGAGGCCGTGCGTGCCTTCGACGCCCTCGGCGAGGGGGGTACGGGCGGGGGCCACGGCGACGACGGTGCAGCCGCGGCGGTAGGCCTGCTCGGCGAGGAGTTCGAGGCCGGGCTCCGTGCCGTCCGGGGTGGCGACGAGCAGCAGGTCCAGGGGGCCCGCCCAGCCGGGGAGCGCCCAGCGCAGGGCGCCTGCCGCGGGGGCCACGCCGGTGGGGGCGAGGCGGATCACGGGGCAGCCCGCTCCCGCGAGGGTGCCGAGCAGGTCGGCCACGCAGGTGGCGGCGGTGCCGGGGCCCGCGATCAGGATGGCGCGGGGGCGGCCGTCCGGCTTGAGCTGCGTGAGGCCGGCCTCCGTGGCGTGCCGGACCGCCGTACGGACGCGGGCTCCTGCTTCTGCGGCGCCGCGGAGGAGGCCGCGGCGGTCCGCCACGGCGAGGGCCTCGGGGGCGTCGAGCAGCGATTCGTCGAGCATGGGTCGGGCCTCCGATTCGCCGGGCGACGGCGGGGCGCCGCCGGTCGCGCTTCTTGGGCTTTACGCGGGGCGGCGGGCCTCGTCGACGAGGAGTACCGGGATGCCGTCGCGGACGGGGTAGGCGAGGCCGCAGTCCTTGCCTGCTGCCGTGCAGACCAGCTCCGTGTCCGCCTCCTTGAGGGGGGCGTGGCAGGCCGGGCAGGCGAGGATCTCCAGGAGGCCGGCTTCGAGCGGCATGGGGTGGGTCCCTTCGAGCGGGGTGGGGTGCGGGATGTGGCCTGCTCAGCGTACCTCTGGCCCCTGGGCCTGGGGTTGTGTACTGCCGGGGCTTCGCCCCAGGCCCCCTTGGGGTGCTGCGCGTCGTTCTTTGGCTGCGGGCCGGTGGGGCGTTTGTGCCCACCCGTTCCGCCTTGCGGAACGCCTGCCCACAAACGGGGGCGGCCGGGGTGGGCACCTGGCCGCGAACGCCTGTGGTTGCTAGCCCCTGATGATTGCCAGGGCCTCGTCGCGTGCCTTGGTCATTGTCTGTTCGTCTCTTGCTTCTACGTTCAGGCGCAGGAGGGGTTCCGTGTTGGAGGCTCGGACGTTGAACCACCAGTCGGTGGCCGTGATGGTGAGGCCGTCGAGTTCGTCGATGGTGACGCCCTCCTGGTCGGTGTACTTCGCCTTGATCGCGGCGAGGCGGGCCGTCTGGTCGTCGACCGTGGAGTTGATCTCGCCGGAGGCGGCGTAGCGGTCGTACTGGGCGACGAGGGCCGACAGCGGGCCGTCCTGGCCGCCGAGCGCCGCCAGGACGTGGAGGGCGGCCAGCATGCCCGTGTCCGCGTTCCAGAAGTCGCGGAAGTAGTAGTGCGCCGAGTGCTCGCCGCCGAAGATGGCGCCGGTCTTGGCCATCTCCTCCTTGATGAAGGAGTGGCCCACCCGGGTACGCACCGGCGTGCCGCCGTTCTCCCGCACGACCTCGGGCACCGACCAGGAGGTGATGAGGTTGTGGATGACCGTGCCCTTGCCGCCGTTGCGCGCCAGCTCGCGCGAGGCGACCAGGGCGGTGATCGCCGACGGGGAGACCGGGGCGCCGTCCTGGTCGACGACGAAGCAGCGGTCCGCGTCGCCGTCGAAGGCGATGCCGAGGTCGGCGCCCTCCGCCCGGACCCGCTCCTGGAGGTCCACGATGTTCTTCGGGTCCAGGGGGTTGGCCTCGTGGTTGGGGAACGTGCCGTCCAGTTCGAAGTACATCGGCACGAGCGTGAGCGGCAGGCCCTCGAAGACCGTCGGGACGGTGTGCCCGCCCATGCCGTTGCCCGCGTCGACGACGACCTTCAGGGGGCGGATGGAGGTCAGGTCCACCAGGCCGCGCAAGTGCGCCGCGTAGTCCCCCAGGGTGTCGCGCTGCGTGAGCGTGCCGGGCGTGGCCGCGGCCTCCGGGGCGCCCGACTCCGACCAGCCCTCCACCAGTGCGCGGATCTCGGCGAGGCCGGTGTCCTGGCCGACCGGGGCGGCGCCCGCGCGGCACATCTTGATGCCGTTGTACTGCGCGGGGTTGTGCGAGGCCGTGAACATCGCGCCCGGCAGGTTCAGCGCACCCGACGCGTAGTAGAGCTGGTCCGTGGAGCAGAGGCCGATCTCGGTGACGTCCACCCCGAGCGCCGCCGCCCCGCGCGCGAAGGCACGGGCCAGGCCGGGCGACGACGGCCGCATGTCGTGCCCGGTCACGATCGCGTCCGCGCCCGTCACCTTCGCGAAGGCGGCGCCGAACAGCTCGGCCAAGGACTCGTCCCACTGGTCCGGGACCACCCCGCGCACGTCGTACGCCTTCACGATCTGGGACAGATCAGCAGTCACGGCCAACCCTCTCTGCAGGTTCTGCGAGTTCAGCGATTCCGGCGAGTCTTCGTCGGCCACCCCAAACTACCCGCAACAACCGACAACCAGCCGTGAACGTCATGAAGCCATGATCGTTGCTGGTCGTCGCCCGGTTCCCGCGGTCACCGCCAGCTCCTCGTCACGGCCGCATCCAGGTCCTCGTCACGGCAGCATCCAGCCGAGCACCGCCGTGCTCTGCCCCACCACGATCAGGCACATCACGAGCAGCAGGCCGAGGCTCCAGGGCAGCACCTTGCGCAGCAGATCGCCCTCCTTGCCCGCGAGTCCGACGGCCGCGCACGCGATCGTCAGATTCTGCGGGGAGATCATCTTGCCGAGCACGCCGCCCGAACTGTTGGCGGCCGCGAGCAGTTCGGGCGAGAGGCCGGACTGCTGGGCCGCCGTCACCTGGAGCGCGCCGAAGAGCGCGTTGGCGGAGGTGTCCGAGCCGGAGACCGCGACGCCGAACCAGCCGAGCACCGGCGACAGGAAGGCGAGCCCCGCTCCCGCCGCCGCCACGAAGTGGCCGATGGTGGCGGCCTGCCCGGACAGGTTCATCACGTACGCGAGGGCGAGCACGGAGGTCACGGTGAGGATCGCGAACCGCAGTTCGTGCACGGTCGCCGCCCATTCGCGCACCGCCACGCGCGCGTGCACCCCGATGACGGCCGCCGTGGCCATCCCGGCGATCAGCACGAGCGTCCCGCCCGTCGCCACGAGCGGCAGCGAGAAGAGATTGCCGCCGACCGGGTCACCGTCGGGGTTGGCGACGTCCAGGAAGGGCCAGTCGAAGGTCTGCGTCGCCTTGGCCAACAGGTCCTTGACGGGCGGGATCTGGGCGACCGAGAAGATGGCGACGATGAGCGCGTACGGGGCGTAGGCGCGCAGGATCTCGGGGCGCGGGTCGTCGTGGTCCAGGTCTTCGCTGCGTACGCCGGTGAGGACCGCGACGCGTACGGGTTCCGAGGCCGGCCTGCGCGCGCTCGGCACCGCCACCAGGGCGCCCGCGCCCGCCAACGCCGCCCCGATGTCGGCAAGCTGGGCCGAGACGTAGTTGGACGCGGCGAACTGGGCGGCGGCGAAGGCGAATCCGCAGGCGAGGGCGGGCACCCAGGTCTCGCGCAGCCCGCGCCGCCCGTCCACGAGGCCGACCAGGAGCAGCGGCACGACGAGGGCGAGCAGCGGTGTCTGGCGGCCGACGACCGTGGCGACGGTGTCCAGCGGAAGCCCGGTGACCTGGGCGAGCGTCACCACGGGGGTGCCCATGGCGCCGAACGCGACGGGCGCGGTGTTGGCCACGAGGGCGACGACGGCGGCCTTCACCGGATCGAAGCCGAGCGCCACCAGCATCACCGCGGAGATGGCGACGGGCGCCCCGAAGCCGGCGAGCGCCTCCAGGAGCGCCCCGAAGCAGAAGGCGACGACGAGGGCCTGGATGCGCGGATCGTCCGAGAGCCGCCCGAAGGAGCGGCGCAGGATGTCGAAGTGCCGGGTGCGCACCGTCATCCGGTACACCCACAGGGCGTTGACGACGATCCACAGGATGGGGAAAAGACCGAAGAGGACGCCTTGAGCGGCCCCGGACGCCGTCTGGCCGAGCGGCATCCCGTACACGAGCCAGGCGACAAGGGCGGCGACGCCGAGGCCGATGAGGCCCGCGCGGTGGGCCTTCATGCGGACGACGCCCAGCAGGACGAGAACGGTGAGGAGGGGCAGGGTCGCGATGAGGGCGGACAGGCCGAGCGAGTCGGCCACGGGCTCCAGCTGCTGCACGTACACGGGCGGCTCCCCGGTTTCCGTGATGCGGAAAGTGATCTCTCACGAGTGGGGGAAATGGTCATGTCGACGGCATGGGCACGTCAATGGGTCGCGCGAGAGAAAATGTTCAGCGCTAAACAACGGGGGCCTACGTAGCGGGGCGTACGGGAAGGAGCACACAAGAAGGAAGGGGCGTACAGGAGCGAAGGAAGCGGTCCGCTCAGGAATCCGGTGAGCGCAGCACACGCAGATGGCCGCGGCGCGCGACCTCCGTCGGGTCCGCCCTGCGGGGGCCGCCGCCCGCTTCCGCCGCACGCTCCTGCGGGCGGGCCGCCTCGCGCACCGCGTTGGCGAGCGCTTCGAGATCGTCACCGCTGGGGCGGGCCGGACCGGAGGCGTCGGCGAGGCGGACGACCTCCCAGCCGCGGGGCGCGGTGAGGCGCTCGGAGTGCTCGGCACACAGGTCGTAGCAGTGGGGTTCGGCGTAGGTGGCGAGGGGGCCGAGGACCGCGGTCGAGTCGGCGTAGACGTACGTCAGCGTCGCGACGGCGGGACGGCCGCAAGCGGTGCGCGAACAGCGACGTACAGGGCTCACGATGTTGGACGGTACCGCACTCTTGAGCGGGCCGCGACGACGCCCCGCGACGTCACCCCACCGTGTCGTGCTGTGATCCGCGCCACGGCACGCTCGCGCGACGCCTCGCTGACCTGCGGTGACACAAGAGGCCTGGGTGGTCAGTGGTGTTGAATCCGGTCACCACTTGGCGCAAAACACGTCACTCATCGCGAGATCGACCGTCCCGGGGAGAGGCGGAATCGGCCCCGAGGCTGACCGGAACGGTCATGCGGCGACATCCCGCGCCTCGTACAGACGCCCTACGGAAGCCGTACGGCAGCCCGGTGGAAGCTGTGCGGAAACAGCGATCTCGAGGACTACTCTTCGTCAGTGATGGACGACCCCGTACAGCCCCCCACCTCAGAACCGAGGCCCCGCCGTCGCGACCGCCACGGCAGGGGCATGCGCGGCCCCGTCGCGCCTCCCCAGGTGCCGCTGTCCGCCAGCCGCGCCGAGGTCTTCACCGACCTGGTGCAGGACTCCGTGGAGCGCCTGGAGCGGCGGTGGCCCCAGCTGACCGAGATCGAGTTCCTGGTCCTCGAGGTTCCCGCTCTGGGGCGGGCCGCGGGTCCTGGCCCCGGTTCGGGCGAGGACGACTGGAGCGACGACATCGTGCCGCTCGGGGGCACGATCGAGGCCTCCGAAGGGCGGCCCGCCCGCGTGGTCGTCTACCGGCGTCCGGTGGAGATCAGGACCAAGGGGCGCGACGAACGGGCCGCGCTCGTCCACGAAGTGGTGGTCGAGCAGGTCGCCGAGCTCCTCGGGCTGTCGCCCGAGTCGGTGGACCCGCGCTACGGAGAAGACTGACCGCTCCCCCGCGCCCCTGCCCGCCCGCCGGCCGCGCTACTTCTGCAGCACCTTCAGATCCTGCTCCGCCTCCGGCACCGACACCGTCCCCCTGTCGTCCGGCAGGGTCTGGATGGTGAACATGGGGATGCCGTCCTCCGGGGACTCCAGCATGCGGGAGCCGTAGACTTCGCCCCCCGAGACCGGCTCCACCGTGATCGCGTACGTGCCCTTGAGGCCGCTCGGAACAGGGGCCTTGATGCCCAGCGTCGTACCGCCCTTGACCGCGTACGTCTTGCTCGTCGACGAGCCGCCCTCGGAACCGCCCGAAGCCGTGACCTTCACCCTCCCGGTCTTGCCGGGGGCCACCAGGGAGAGCGTGGACCCCTTGGCCCGGTTGTCGGCCACCGTCGCGCGCGTGCCGATCGCGTTCGTGGCGGGGATGAACGCCGCCTCCTGGTCGGCGCCCTTGCCCCGGGTGACGCGCAGGGCAGCCACCACCGGCGCCGCGTCCTCGGTCGGCGTCAGGACCAGCGAGCCCGCCTCGCCCTTGGTGACGTCGGCCAGGTCGACGGCGCTCGTCATGCCCGACTTGACGTGCAGGTTCGCGTGTCCGGCCGGGCTGATCGAGCCGGTGGGCGAGGCCAGTTGGACCTTGAGGTCGGCATCCGCGGCGCCCGGCGCGAAGGCCACCAGACGTACCGAAGTGGCGTCCTTGGGGATGCCGGGCAGAACCAAACGGCTCGCGGGGTCCGCGGACGCGGGCAGCCAGTCGCCGCCGAGCTTGTCGTCCGAGGACTGCACGGCGGCCGCGACCCGGCCGCTGCGCGCGGTCACGTGCATCGTCAGGTTGGTCTGCTCCTTGGGCGAGAGCGTGGAGAGCAGGACCGGGACGCTGGAGTGCGGCTGGACCTGGATCGCCTCCCCCACCTCGGTCTTGAGGGCGCCGTCCTTGCCGTACAGCTCGATGTCGACGACGGCCGCCGAGTCGTCCGGGTTGGTCAGGTGGACGTAGTCGCTGCGGTCCTTGTCGGTGCTCGCGCCGGGGAACCAGAAGTCCGTGTCGGGAGCCGTGCAGTTGGCGCCCTGGATGCCGCGTCCGCTGCCCACGGAGTACTTGGTGGTCTGCTGGACGGTCCAGCCGGGGGCAAGCTTGCCGTCCGCGGTGCCCAGGAGCGCGGGTGAACTTCCCCCGGACTCCTCACCGGTGACGGGCTTGCCCGGCGTCTTCGGGGTCAGGAAGGGCTTGGCGGCCTTCTTGGCCTCCTTGTTGTCGCCGCCCTTGGGGGCGTCCGTCAACTCCCTTGTCGCGGGCAGCAGTTCCGCCTTGCCCGCTTCACCCGATTCCTCACCCTTGGGGGTGAACGCCGTGTACGAGGTCTCGGCGAGGTCGGACGAACTGGGCACCGGGCAGAGCAGGCTGGTGCGCTCGACGGGCAGCCGCGCCGCCGCCTTCGCTCCGTCGTCGCCGCTGCCGTCGGGCGCGTTGGCCACGGCGAATCCGGTGACGGCGGCGAGGGCGGCCACCGCGGCGATCAGGGACTGGGTCGTGCGGTTCACTGCTGGCTCCCGTCGGGGCGCTCACTGTCGGTGCCGTGCGGCGGCTGTGGCGGCACCGGGGGCTGCTGGTGCCCGTACACGGGGTCGTACGACTGCCCGTACTGCTCGGCGCCGCCCTGTGCGCCTCCGTAGGCGTACGGGTCGTACTGGCCGCCCTGGTAGGGGTCCTGGTACCCGATCTGGTCGGACTGGTCGTAGCCGCCCGCCTGGTACTGCGCGTCCTGGTACTGAGCGTCCTGGTACTGCTGCTCGCCCTGGTACGTGCCGTAGTCGGCGCCCGTGTGGGCAGGTGCCTCCCACTCCTCGTACGACTGCTGCTGGGGCACCGCGGCGAAGGCCTCCTCCTCCGGAGGAGGGGGCGGCGTACCGGCGTCGTCCTGTCCGGCGCCCGCCTGCGCCTGCGCGGCTTCCTGCTCGGCCTGAGCGGCCCGCAGCCTGCGCGCCCTGCGCCCCTCGCCCTCGACCGGCTGGGCCGGGATGACGGGCTCGTCCGGCAGGTCGTCGTCCACGTGCCGGCGGCGTCCGGGAAGGGCCATGACCACCAGGACCACGGCGAGCGCGCCCTGCGCCCAGAGCCACGCGGTGTGGCCCATGGGCGCGTCGTAGGTGACGTCCAGACGGCCGCCCGTCGCGGGCAGGTCGAAGCCCTGTGCCCAGCCGTCCAGCGTGGTCGCGGTCAGCGGGCTGCCGTCCAGGGTGGCGGTCCAGCCCGCGTCGACGGCGTCCGCGAGCCGCAGGGTGCGGCCCTCGTCACCGGCCGGGATGTTCGTGTGCAGCTCCACGGGCCCCGCGGCTACCGGCTGGGGGTCGCCGGAGCCGGGCACGATCGCGGCGCGCGAGACCTGGCGGTCCACGCGCCACAGGGCGCTGCCGTCCTCCTGGCTGAGCCGGGTGAGGCCGGGCGTGGAGTCCAGGGTGCGGCTCATCTGGCGGGGTGCGCCGTCGCGTACGAGGACGTAACGGACGGCGAAGCCGCCGAGCTGGTCGGCCTGGTCGGCGCCGGAACCCGCGAGGAGCCTGGCGACGATCTTGTCGAGGTTCCGGTTCGAACCGCCGGCCTCGGCGAGCTCGGCGTCACCGAGCCGGGCGCCGGAGCCGCGGACGAGCGTGTACGAGACCCGGGCGGCCGACTCGCTGTCCAGGACGAGCGTGCGGGCCTGGTCCTGCGTGCCGCTCTCCTCGGCGACGAACGCGGGCACCTGCACCGGGTCGCGCCGCTCCAGGGGGCCGTCGGCGCCGCGGATCATCCACCCGGCGGCGACGAGCAGCGGCCCGGCGGCGGCCGCGAAGGCGATGAGGACGGCGACCGGCTGACGCCAGCCGAAGCTCTGCTCGGCGACACGCGTGCGTGCTCCGTCGGCGCCGAGCGCGGCGGCGGCAAGGAGGGCGATGCCGTACCCGAGGGTGGCGGGTCCCGCCCACGCCGAGCCGTTCGAGAGCGCCGCGAAGACCAGTGAGACCAGCGCGGCGAGCCAGGCGGTACGGACGGCCAGCTGCCGCTCGGTGCGCAGGAGCGCGGCGAGGGCGGCGAGCACGATGCCGATGAGCAGAAGGCCGTCCACGGTGCCGGGACCGCCGGGGCTGCTCCCGAGCAGGTCGAGCCCGGTCGCGGAGCCGGCGCCGAATTCGAGCCCGGCCTCTCCGAAGAAGCCGAAGGGCAGCAGCGAGAGCGACCAGGGCGCGAGGATCAGGAGCGGGGTGCCGAGCGCGGCGAGGAACCGGAGGCCGTACGCCGTGATGTCGCCCCTGCGCACCACGAGGAGCGCGAGGCCGAGCACCAGGGCGATCGGCCACACGACCGGCGTGAAGGCGGTGGTGATCGTCAGGAGCAGGGCGAACGCCCACGAGGCGCGCCAGCTGCCGCGGTTGCCCTCCGCCGAGGTCAGCCCGCTGGCCGCGATGCCCGCGCGCGCCATGAGCGGCAGCAGGATCGCGAGGACGGCGGTGCCGATGCGCCCGCCCGCGAGCGCGCCCGTGGCGGCCGGCAGGAAGGCGTACGCGACCGAGGCCCAGGCGCGCAGCAGGCGCGACTCGACGAGCGGCCGTGAGGCGAAGTAGGCGGCGAACCCGGCAAGCGGCACCGAGCCCACGAGGAGCACGGTGACCGCGAGTCCGGTGGAGCCGAACATCAGGGTGCTGAGCCCCGCGACGAGCGCGATGTAGGGCGGCGCCGACTGCGTACCGCCCGTCCCCACGGGGTGCCAGGCGTCCAGATAGCGCGCCCAGAGGCCGGAGGAGTCGCCGGGTGCGGGAAGGAGCGCGCCGCCCGCGAGCGCACCGCTGCCGAGGAGTTCGCGGCAGGCGATGAGGGAGGCGAACAGGAGCACCACGAAGAGCATCGGACCCGGCTTGCGGGCCAGGCGCTTCAGCCGTGCGAACTGCTCGACCTGGAGGAAGTCGGCGTCGTCCCCGCCGGGTCCGGACTCGACGGTTCCGTGCCGTCCCGCGCCGGTGACGGCCTCGGGGTCGGAGCGGCCGACGACATTGCCCGCGACCTGTTCGACGGTGGCACGCACGGTGGCGCCGGGCGGCGGGAAGAGCGGCCGCATCTCGGCCGGTTCGAGCGCCGACTTGCCGCGCTTCTTGCGGGCGGCGGTGATCCGTCCGGGCCGAAGCAGCGTCCCGAGGAGTCCGGCGACCTCGTCGACGGCCTGGCCGGGCACCTTGCCGACCAGATACGCGACGGTACGCAGCAGGGTGCCCACCACGAGCCGGAACAGCACCCAGGGCAGCACGGCCGTGCGGGCGTTGACGAGCAGGGTGTAGACGGCGCCCGCCTTGTCCACGCGGTGCGGCGACGTCGACGTACGGCCGACGCAGTCGACGGTGCGGCGCTCGCGCGAGGAGGCCTCGGCGTGCCGCACGACGGCTTCGGGGGCGATCAGGACGCGGTGGCCCGCGTTCTGCGCGCGCCAGCACAGGTCGACGTCGTCCCGCATGAGCGGCAGGCGCCGGTCGAATCCGCCGAGTTCGTCGAAGACGTCCCGCCGGATCAGCATGCCCGCGGTGGACACCGAAAGGACGGGCCGCACGTGGTCGTGCTGGCCCTGGTCCTGTTCGCGGCGGTCGATGCCGGTCCAGCGGCGGCCGCTGTTGGCGATGGAGACGCCGACTTCCAGGAGCTGGCGGCGGTCGTACCAGCCGCGCAGCTTGGGGCCGACGATCGCGACGTCCTTGCCGACCTCGCGTTCGTTCTCCACGACGCGGAGCAGTTCGGACAGGGCGCCCGGCTCGGGCGCGCAGTCGTCGTGCAGCAGCCAGAGCCACTGCTCGGGCTCGCCGTGCGGCAACTCCGGGAGGTCGTAGTTGTCGTCGCGCCAGGTCCGGCTGACCGGGTCCCAGCCGCTGGGGCGCTTCAGGTAGGGCAGCTCTTCCGGTGTCAGCATGCCGGCGGTGCGGTTCGCCTCGTCGACGGCGGTGCCGAAGCCGGAGCGCCGGGCCAGGTGCAGGACGCGGTCGGGGCCGAGTGCCTCGGTGACCAGGCGGGCGGAGTCGTCCGCGCTGCCGGTGTCCGCGGCCACGGCGTTCTGCACCGGGCGGTCCTGGCCGAGCAGGCCGGCCAGGGCGTCGGGCAGCCAGCGGGCGCCGTCGTGGGAGACGATCACGGCGGTGACGACGTGCCGCGGGAACTCAGGAGCGGCAGCGTCGTGGTGAGCGGCTGCCGGATGGCTGTGCACGGACATCGAGGTACGGGCCCCGGTTCGATGGACTGCGGTGGACGCCTGCGCTTCATGGGGGCGCCGGGGCGTCTCGGACGGGGCCCCACACTAACGGCTGGCATCACAACAGCCCGCCGCCTGTGGATGACCCACGGACGTCGGGCTGTTCCTTACGTAGGGGTGTGTGCCGATTGTTCGGGCGGAACAGGCTCTTGCTATCGGTCTCCTGTTCGCTCCGAACTGGCTGGAGTTCAGACGGCAGCCTTCTTCAGGCGCCGGCGTTCGCGCTCCGAAAGACCGCCCCAGATTCCGAACCGCTCGTCGTTCGCCAGTGCGTACTCAAGGCATTCCGAGCGAACCTCGCAGGCGAGGCAGACCTTCTTGGCCTCTCGCGTGGAGCCGCCCTTCTCGGGGAAGAAGGACTCGGGATCGGTCTGGGCGCACAGCGCGCGCTCCTGCCAGCCGAGTTCCTCGTCCGCGTCCTCGACCAGCAGTTCCTGAACCAGCTCGGTCATGTGCGCCCCTCGTCTGTCTGTGCGTCCCCGTGGTGCTTGCCGTTACCGATTTCGGCTGAACGACACGAGTGAAATTACAAGTGTGCCGATCCGGGCCAGTCAAGCCGAGATCTGCTATTGGGCCCCTTATTCACCCTGCGGAACCAAGGTAATGCGGAAAGTGTTCAAATCGGCATAAACCCTGACAGCCGTCAGCGGCCCGTACCGAGGCATCGCGCGACCGCCTCGCCGGGCACCCTCATCAGGGAAGGACGCCGCCGAGATCGATCCCGTTGCGACCGGTCCGCCGAAGCGAAGCGGATCACATTCGGGTTACGGGATCACAACGGGGTTTACGAGCCGGTCGCGCCGGTTGAAGCGCAACGTGTCCCCTGGGTGTCCCGTGTGCCGGGTGCACAAACCTTTCACCTCACAGAACAACCGGATGAGGTGAAACATGTCTCGCATAACGGACATAGAGTTGACAGAGAAGGTGTGAGCCGGTCTCCTTGTGGGCATGCTCGCGAACTTGGCTCTCTCGACGACCCGCACCAGCGGGCTCCTCGGTGCTGTCCACGCGCGCTGTCGTTGTTCCTGCTCCAGCTGTTGAGGTTTCCCGCTTCCAGCTGTCGAGCCCGCTCGGGCGCCGTATCGCCGCCCGAGCCGCCTTCTCTTTCTGCTTCTTCTTCGGCCTCGCAGCCCTCTTCTGTTCCCTCGCTTCAGCGCCCTAGCGACTCCTGACACTCACGTTGAGGAACCACCGCACCATGAACAGCGACAGCGACCTCCAGATCGCCGGCGACATCCTCGAAGTCACGCACCTCCTGCAGCCCGCCCGCGAGCACCCCGCCACCGTGGCGGAGTTCGTCGGCATGGCCCGCGGCATCGCGGCCGACCGCACGCAGTGGGCCCACCTCGTCGAGTACGACGCGACGAGCCGCTGGTACCACCGCCTGCGCACCGGGCCCGGCTACGAGGTCTGGCTGCTCTCCTGGGTGCCAGGACAGGGCAGCGGGCCGCACGACCACGGCCTCTCCTCCGGCGTACTGACGGTCCTGGAGGGTGAACTGACGGAGCGTACGGAGCGCGGGCAGCGCGCGCTCGGCGCCGGGTCCCAGCGCGTGTTCGCGCCCGGGTACGTCCACGACGTCGTCAACGACTCCCTGGAGCCCGCCGTCAGCCTGCACGTCTACTACCCCGGCCTGACCGACATGCCGATGCACGCGGCGCGGTGCGGCGTGCGGGACACCGCCGAGGCGGCCGGAGATGTCGTAACCGCCTGACACGCTGTCGTACCTGCCTGACATGCTTGGGCCCATGCGCATTGTGGTCCTGGCCGGCGGTATCGGCGGCGCCCGTTTCCTCCGCGGGCTCAAGAAAGCCGCGCCTGACGCGGACATCACCGTCATCGGCAACACCGGTGACGACATCCACCTGTTCGGCCTCAAGGTCTGCCCCGACCTCGACACCGTGATGTACACCCTCGGCGGCGGCATCAACGAAGAGCAGGGCTGGGGACGTACGGACGAGACGTTCAAGGTCAAGGAAGAACTCGCGGCGTACGGAGTCGGGCCCGAGTGGTTCGGGCTCGGCGACCGGGACTTCGCCACGCACATCGTGCGGACGCAGATGCTGGCCGCGGGCTTCCCGCTCAGCGCGGTGACGGAAGCGCTGTGCGAGCGCTGGCAGCCGGGCGTGCGGCTCATCCCGATGTCGGACGACCGCGTCGAGACGCATGTCGCCGTCACGGTCGACGGCGAGCAGAAGGCCGTGCACTTCCAGGAGTACTGGGTGCGGCTTCGGGCGTCCGTGGACGCGCACGCCGTCGTGCCGGTCGGCGCCGACCAGGCCAAGCCCGCGCCCGGCGTCTTGGAGGCGATCGCGGAGGCGGACATCGTGCTCTTCCCACCGTCCAACCCCGTGGTGAGCGTCGGCACGATCCTCGCCGTGCCGGGGATCCGCGAGGCCATCGCCGACGCGGGCGTGCCCGTCGTCGGGCTCTCCCCCATCGTCGGGGACGCGCCCGTGCGGGGCATGGCCGACAAGGTGCTCGCCGCGGTGGGCGTGGAATCGACGGCCGCTGCGGTCGCCGAGCACTACGGAAGCGGTCTGCTCGACGGCTGGCTCGTCGACACGGTGGACGCCGGGGTCGTGGAGCAGGTCGAGTCGGCGGGGATCCGGTGCCGTGCGATCCCGCTGATGATGAGCGACGTCGACGCGACCGCCGAGATGGCGCGGGCGGCGCTTGCGCTGGCGGAGGAGGTGCGGGCGTGAGTTCTTCCTCCCTTTCGGCCTCCCCTCCGACTTTTCGGGTGTGGGCCGTTCCCGGGCTGCCCGAGGTTCGGCAGGGGGACGATCTCGCCAAGCTGATCGCCACCGCCGAGCCGGGGCTTGCCGACGGTGACGTGCTCCTCGTCACCTCCAAGATCGTCAGCAAGGCCGAGGGGCGGATCGTCGAGGCCGGTGACCGCGAGGCGGCCATCGACGCGGAGACGGTACGGGTCGTGGCGCGGCGCGGGACCCTGCGCATCGTCGAGAACCGCCAGGGCCTTGTCATGGCCGCCGCCGGTGTCGATGCCTCGAACACGGCGTACGGGACCGTGCTGTTGCTGCCCGAGGACGCCGACGTCTCGGCGCGTGCGGTGCGGGACGGGCTGCGGGACCTGCTGGGCGTGGACGTCGGGGTCGTGGTCACGGACACCTTCGGGCGGCCCTGGCGCAACGGCCTGACCGATGTCGCCATCGGGGCGGCGGGCGTGCGGGTCCTCGACGATCTGCGGGGCGGCGTGGACGCGTACGGCAATCCGCTGAGCGCGACGGTCGTCGCCACCGCGGACGAGCTGGCCGCCGCCGGGGATCTGGTCAAGGGGAAGGCCGAAGGGCTGCCGGTGGCGGTGGTCCGGGGGCTGCCGCATGTGGTGGCGGAGGCTGGTGGGTCCGATGAGGGGGCCCGCGCCATGGTGCGGAGCTCACGTGACGACATGTTCCGGCTCGGGACGTCCGAGGCCGTACGTGAGGCTGTGACGCAGCGGCGGACCGTCCGGGAGTTCACGGACGATCCGGTGGACCCCGGAGCCGTCAGGCGTGCCGTGGAGGCTGCCGTGACCGCGCCGGCGCCGCATCACACGACGCCGTGGCGGTTCGTCCTGCTGGAGTCCGAGGAGTCGCGGGTGCGGCTGCTCGACGCCATGCGCGCCGCTTGGGTCGCGGACCTGGAGCGGGACGGGAAGTCCGCGGAGTCCATCGAGAAGCGGGTGCGGCGGGGGGACGTCCTGCGCAGGGCGCCCTATCTGGTGGTGCCTTGCCTGGTGATGGACGGCTCCCATACGTACGGGGACGAGCGGCGGGACGCCGCCGAGCGCGAGATGTTCGTGGTCGCCGCCGGGGCCGGGGTGCAGAACTTCCTCGTCGCGCTTGCCGGGGAGCGTCTTGGGTGCGCGTGGGTTTCGTCGACGATGTTCTGCCGGGACGTCGTACGGGAGGTGCTCGGGCTTCCGGGGTCGTGGGACCCGATGGGGGCGGTGGCTGTGGGGCATCCGGCGGGGGAGCCTGCGGCTCGGGCTTCGCGGGATGCGGGGGACTTCGTCCGGGTTCTGTAGCGGGCCTGGCCTTCGGCCTCGGCTTGGCCTGCGGCCTCGGCTTGGCTGCGCCTTTGCTGCGGGTTGTGGGGGCTGGTCGCGCCGTTCCCCGCGCCCCTGAACTTCGGCTGCGGGTTTGGTGTGGTTGCTCGCGCCGTTCCCCGCGCCCCTTACGGGGCTCGTGACGTTCTCCGCGCCCTTACGGGGCCTCGCGGCGTTCCCCGCGCCCCTTGCGGGGCTTAGATCTTGGCTATGTCGAACTTCGGCATTCCCGGTTTTCTGCGGGAGGGGGTTCTGCCGCTCAGGAGGATGAGGCGGGCCGCTCGGTGGCGTTGGCCCTCGTAGGGGGTCAGGAGGCGGAGCATTTCCTCGTCGTCCGCCGTGCGGTTGTCCGCAAGGGCGTGGCCGATGATGCCCGGCAGGTGGAGGTCGCCCACCGTGACCGCGTCCGGAGCGCCGTTGCTGCGCTGGATCGTCTCCGCCGACGTCCACGGGCCGATGCCCGGGATCAGTTCCAGGCGGGCCTGCGCCTGCGCCGGCTCCATCGCCGCCGCCTCCTCCAGGCGCGCGGCCACGCGCGTCGCCCGCAGGATCGTCGACGCGCGCTTGTCGTCCACGCCCGCCTTGTGCCACTCCCAGGACGGGATCAGGGTCCAGGTCCTCGGGTCCGGCATGACGTGCATGCGCAGCTGGGCGGGGACCGGGCCGGGGGCCGGTTCGCCGAACTTGCGGACCAGGAGGCGCCACGCGCGGTACGCCTCGTCCGTCGTGACCTTCTGTTCCAGGATCGAGGGGATCAGGGATTCCAGGACCAGGCCCGTGCGGATCAGGCGGAGGCCGGGGCGGCGGTGTGCCGTGACCGCGAGGAGGCGGTGGCGGGGCACGAAGTCCTCCGGGGCGTCCGATTCACCCAGGAGGAGCGGGAGTTGGTCCAGGAGCCAGGCGGCTCCCGGGCCCCACGCCTCCGCCTCCACCGACTCCGCGCGGAGGGCGACCCTCAGGGTGCCGGGGCCTTCCGGGGTGCGGGTGGCTCGCCAGGCCGAGCCGTCGGGGGTCGCGCGGAACGTGGGGTCCGCGGGGCCCCTTCGCAGGGGGCCCAGGGTCAGGCCGAGGTTCAGGGGGTAGGGCGGGGTCCAGGTGCGGGTTCGCCCCGTCGAGGGGCGACGGGGCACTCCCCCGGGCACCACCGTTTCGCCGCCGCGCACCGTGGTGCGGGTGGGGCGGGGGGCGAAACGGGATGACATCTGTACGAGGGTAAGGGCTTTTATTTCCCCAACCCCGCCCCTTCCCGAAAACCGGCTGGGCGCCGGGGCCTTGCGTGTCGGAAATCACCGGCTCCGCCGAGTTCGTCCTCAAACTCCCCCAAGCTCTTAAAGAGCAGGGGGGGACCCCCATGACGGGCTGGGAATCCAGACCCCTGACGGGCTGTAACCCCTGAAAGGGGTCTACTGGTCCGACGAGAACCGCACCGCCCCCGCCGGCAACGCCGCCCCGCACCACACCCGTACGCCCTCGCGCAGTTCGTTGTCGGGGCCGACGTCCGCGCCGTCGCCGATCACCGCGCCCGTCAGGATCGTGCGGGCGCCCACCCTCGCGCCCTCGCCGATCAGTGAGTCCGTGATCACCGCGTTCGGTTCGACGACCGCGCCCGCGAGGACCGTGCTGCCGTCCACCCGCGCGCCCTCGCCGATCACCGCGTGCTCGCCGACGACCGTGCCGCCGGTGAGCTTCGCGTCCTGGGCGACCGTGGCGGTCGGCAGGACCAGGCGGTCGCCGCAGCGGCCGGGGATCGCGGGGGACGGCGCGCGGCCGAGCACCAGGTCGGCGGAGCCGCGTACGAAGGCCTGGGGCGTGCCCAGGTCCAGCCAGTACGTCGAGTCGACCATGCCCTGGAGGTGGGCCCCGGAGGCGAGGAGGTCGGGGAACGTCTCGCGTTCGACCGAGACGGGGCGGCCCACGGGGATGGTGTCGATGACCGAGCGGCGGAACACGTACGCGCCCGCGTTGATCTGGTCGGTGACGATCTCCTCGGGGGTCTGCGGCTTCTCCAGGAACGCCTGCACCCTGCCCGTGTCATCGGTCGGCACGAGGCCGAACGCGCGCGGGTCGGTGACCTTCGTGAGGTGCAGGGAGACGTCCGCCCCCGACTCCTCGTGCGTCGAGACCAGGGCCCGGATGTCCAGGCCTGTCAGGATGTCGCCGTTGAAGATCAGGACCGGTTCGTCGGGTCCCGAGGTCAGGCGCGATGCCACGTTGCGGATCGCGCCGCCCGTGCCCAGGGGCTCGGTCTCCGTGACGTACTCGATGTGGAGACCGAGGGCCGAGCCGTCACCGAAGTACGGCTCGAAGACCTCGGCGAGGTAGGAGGTCGCCAGGACGATGTGCTCCACGCCTGCCGCGCGGGCCCGCGCCAGCTGGTGGGTGAGGAACGGGACGCCTGCCGCCGGAACCATCGGTTTGGGGGTGTGCACCGTGAGCGGACGCAGCCGGGTGCCCTTGCCGCCGACCAGGAGGATCGCTTCTGTCACCTGTCGTCTCTGCTTCCTGCTGGGGCCGGCCGAACTTGAGTCGCGGCCGGCCAGTGTATGCAGATGGCTTTGCAGATCGTGCAGTCGTGCAGTGCGCTGTGCGGGTCGTGCGGTGTGCGTCGGCCTCAGCGCGCCTCAGCGGCCCTGGAGCCTGGCCGAGGTCGACCGGGCCTTGCCCAGCTTCTTGTACAGGCGGATACCGGGGCACTCCGTGGCGAAGCCGTCACGGTGCCCGGAGATCACATGGAGCCGGACGTTCCTGCCTTTCTTGTACAGATTGCCACCCCCGGACTTCAGATATGTCGATCCTCGCGGGTTCGCTCCGTACAGACCGAGTTTCCACGCGGTCAGCCGGGCGATCGCGTTCACGGCTGCCGCCGGCGGATTGGAGGAGCCGTAGCTGCCGATGACGGCGATGCCCGTGCTGTTGGTGTTGAAACCGAGAGTGTGGGCCCCCAGGACGGGCTTGGCCACACCTCCGGCACGCCCTTCGTAGATGTTTCCGCACTTGTCGACCGCGAAGTTGTAGCCGAAGTCACGCCAGCCGCTGCTCTTGACGTGGTAGCGGTAGATGCTGCGCAGCACGGATCCCGCCTGTGAGCAGCGGTAGTTGTTGCCGGACGCGCTGTGGTGCACGAAGGCGGCCTTCACCGTCTTCGTGTACGCGAACTTCTTCTCGCGCAGCTTCTCGTTCGCGCCCCAGCCCTTGCGCGTGACGATGCGCGGCCGGGGTCCCACGTAGGGCTTGGCCTTCCCCGCCGCCTCCGGGCCGCGGGCCGCGATGAGCTCGGCCTCCGTCTCCTTCTTGCTGAGCGCGGGCAGGACGGCCGCGTTCTCGCCCGCAAGAGCCGCGGCCTGGGCGCCTTGGGGCCGGGCGTTCAGCGGGGCGGGCTCGGCGCCGGGGTCGACGAGTTCGACACGCAGCCCTTCCGGAAGGACCTGATCGGCGGGGACCCCCGCGATCGAGCGGTGCCGTGCCGCCTCGCTTCCCTCCTGCTCACCCGCCTCACCCCGTACGCGGATCTCGACCGCGTTCGAGTCGCCGACCCACAGAGGTGCCGTGGAGCCGCGGACCCTGCCCGAGGCACGCTCCTCGGCGTCCGGGTCGGCGGCGTGCTCGTGGTTGTGCGTCTCCACGGCCTGCCAGGAGGACCACTTGTCGGTGCCGCTCGCCCGCGTGCGGACCTGGACGCTGCCGTGCAGTTCGGCGTCCGGGTCGTCCCAGACGACGCCGACGAGGGAGAAGGGGCGGACCTCTCGCTGGAGCAGGCCCTGTTCGCCGGACGCGCCGCCGCCCGGTGAACGGTCGGAGCCGAGCGGGGCGAGCGGGAGGGACTGGGTACTGCCCGGAACCGACTCCGCGGATCGCCCGTCCTGCGACTGGACGGCTGGAGTCTCGGCACGGGCGCCGGACGACGGCAGGGTGAGGGGAAGCGCCAGGGCGGCCGCGCACGTGACGCCGATCGAGGAAGCTAGAAATCCACGCATACGACTGATAGTTGGCACAGTCGGGCATTTCTGTCCATTGCGGAATTGACGGTCCGTCTGTTCGTGTCCGCCGAACCGGTGGCCCGCACTCCCCCGCCACGCCCGGGGTCAACGGAGCACGCGCGTACCCTTGCGCCCGTGAATGCCACCGACCGCACCCCTGCCGACCTGCTGCGATCCGCGCTCGCCGCGGACCCGGGCCGCCCGCTCATCACCTTCTACGACGACGCCACCGGTGAGCGCGTCGAATTGTCCGTGGCCACCTTCGCCAATTGGGTGGCCAAGACCGCCAACCTGCTCCAGGGCGACCTCGCCGCCGAGCCCGGTGACCGGCTCGCGCTGCTGCTGCCCGCGCACTGGCAGACGGCGGTCTGGCTGCTCGCCTGTTCGTCCGTCGGCGTCGTCGCGGACGTGGGCGGCGACCCGGCGGGCGCCGACCTCGTCGTCAGCGGGCCCGAGTCGCTCGACGCGGCGCGGGCCTGCTCCGGGGAGCGGGTCGCGCTCGCGCTGCGGCCGCTCGGCGGTCGCTTCCCGCAGGCTCCCGACGGCTTCTCCGACTACGCGGTCGAGGTGCCGAGCCAGGGCGACCGTTTCGCCCCGTACGCGCCCGTGGACCCGGACGAGGCCGCCCTCGCCGTCGGCGGCGCCGACGGGCTGACGGGTGCGGAGCTGGTGGAGCGGGCCCGCGCCGACGCCGGGAAGCTGGAGCTCGCGCCCGGCTCGCGGCTGCTCTCGGGTCTTTCGTACGACACCTGGGAGGGCCTGAGCTCCGGGCTGTACGCCCCGCTGGCGGCGGGCGGCTCCGTGGTGCTCTGCCGACATCTCGACCAGCTGTCCGGGGACGGCCTGGCGAAGCGGATCGAGGACGAGCGGGTCACGGCCACCACCAAGTAGCCCGCTCCCCTCCCGGGCTGCCCCCGCCACCCGATCGGCCCACCCCGGCCCCTGGCCCGCAGGCCCCCGGCGTCACGTCGGTCCATGGTCGTAGAAGCGCACCTTGCACCGACGTCGCGATGAGGGGTGGACGTAGACGTGTCCGACACCGCAGGCATGCCCGCCGGACCGGATCGCCCGGACCCGGACGGGGCCCTGCCTGAGCCGCCGGTCACGCACGCTCCCGGTGCGGGCTCCAGCCCCACCGGCGAGGGCATCGCCCGGCGCAGGCGGCGCTGGCTGCGGTGGACGGCGGTGGGGGCGGCCGGGCTCGTCCTGGTCGCCGGGGGCGCCGGGTGGGCCATCTACAAGAAGCTCGACGGCAACATCACCAAGGACACCGACGCCGCGGCCGAGCTCGCCCGCTACGAGAAGGAGCGCCCGACGGCACTGGTGAACGGCGCGCAGAACATCCTGCTCATCGGCTCCGACACCCGGGCGGGCCGCGGCAACAAGAAATACGGCCGCGATCCGGGCACCCAGCGCTCGGACACCACGATCCTGCTGCACCTGTCGGCCGACCGGAAGAGCGCGACCGCGGTGTCGATCCCGCGGGACGTGATGGTGGACCTGCCCAGTTGCCGCAAGGCCGACGGGTCACGGACGCGGGCCCAGTTCGCGCAGTTCAACTGGGCGTACGAGTTCGGCGGGACTGCCTGCACCATTCGTACGATCGAGAAGATGACGAAGATCCGCGTCGACCACCACATGGTCGTGGACTTCGCCGGGTTCAAGGACATGGTCGACGCGGTCGACGGCGTCCAGGTCTGCCTCAAGCGGCCGATCAACGACAAGGCCGCCCATCTGAAGATCGCCGCGGGCATGCAGACCCTCAACGGCGAACAGGCGCTCGGCTATGTGCGCGCTCGCAAGAGCATCGGCAACGGCAGCGACACAGACCGGATGGACCGCCAGCAGCAGTTCCTCGCGGCACTCGTCAACAAGGTGCAGAGCAATGACGTCCTGCTCAATCCGGGGAAGCTCTATCCCGTTCTCGACGCGGCCACTTCTTCGCTGACGACCGACCCGGCACTCGCGAGTTTGCGTGGTTTGTACGAACTGGTGCGCGGCATGCGCAACATCCCCACAGAACAGGTGCAGTTCCTCACGGTGCCCCGGCGCTCCTATGTCTACGACGCCAATCGGGATGAACTCGTGGAGCCCGCAGCGGACGAACTGTTCTCGCGACTCCGAACGGACGCACCCCTTCAAGTGACACGCGAGGAGCCCGAGCCGACCCCCCGCAACGAGCAGGCGGAGAAGGGCCGGAGCGACTCCGAGGAGTACGACGGAGCCGACACGTACGAAGACTCCGAGGAGTACGACTACGAGAGCGACGAGAAGCCGGACGACCCCGCCGATACGCCGAGCCCCGCTCCCACATTCCGGGGCAACACGGCCGCCGGAACGACCTGCGAGTAAAGCCATGCTCAAGCGCAAGACCGCCCGCACAAAGAAATAGGGCGGATTGCCCAGTTGTAGGGGAGTGGAATTTGTCACCGGCGTCGTTCATCGCTGAACTGGGCGGATAGTGTGAGCGATCCGGTGCGCCGGGCCCTTCGTGGCCGCGCACCGCTGGACGACTGACCGAGCGCCTTTCTTGAGGGGGGAAAGGCGCCGCGTGGCCCCGACGGAGGACGCAGACAACCGTGGACGCGCAAGGCCGTGGGCGGGCGGAGAACATCGATCCCGCAGACCAGTGGGTACTCAACCCGAACACCGGCGATTACGAACTGCGACTGAGCCCTTCCGGAGGGCAGTCGGCAGTACCCGGACCCCGCAGATCGACGCGGTCCTCGTCACGCCAGGGAACGCGCGGCCGTGACGGCCGACGCGACGAGCACCGTGACGAACAGCGCGAACAGCGCGATGTGCCGCCGCAGCGCAGACGCCGCGCTCCGCAGCCGGAGGCCGCGGGAGGGCGGCGCAAGCAGAAGCCGAAGAAGTCCAAGGGCAAGAAGGCCCTGGTGTGGACGGGCGGCGTGCTCGCCTTTGTCCTGGTCGCGACGGGTACCGCCGGGTACCTCTACTACCAGCACCTCAACGACAACATCACCTCCATCGGCGACGACGGAGCGGGCACCGGCGGCTTCAGCAAGGACCGCGCCATCAACATCCTGGTGATGGGCACGGACAAGCGCAGCGGCAAGGGCAACGAGAAGTACGGCGACAAGGGAAGCCTCGGCCACGCCGACACGACGATCCTGCTGCACGTCTCGAAGGACCGCACGAACGCGACCGCGTTGAGCATCCCGCGCGACATGATCACGGACATTCCGGACTGCCCGACCGAGATGGAGGACGGCACCAAGAAGACCATCGCCGGCTCGCAGGGCGTCCGCTTCAACGAGAGCCTCGGCCAGAACGACCGCACGCCCAGCTGCACCATGCGGACAGTCACCGAGATCACCGGCATAAAGATGGACCACTTCATGGTGGCCGACTTCAACGCGGTCAAGACGCTTTCGAGCGCGGTCGGCGGCGTGGAGGTCTGTCTGGCCAAGGACATCGACGACCCGGACTCGCACCTGAAGCTGCCCAAGGGCAAGCACACCATCGAGGGCGAGGACGCACTGGCGTTCGTCCGTACGCGTCACTCCGTGGGCACCGGCGGCGACTTGAGCCGCATCGAGCTCCAGCAGCAGTTCCTCAGCTCGCTGATGCGCAAGCTCAAGTCGAACGACACGCTCACCAGCCCGTCGAAGATGATAAAGCTGGCCGAAGCGGGCACCGACGCGCTCACCGTCGACTCCAAGATCGCGGACATCATGAAACTCCGTGACCTGGGCATGGAGCTCGGCAAGCTCGACATGAAGAACCTCAGCTTCGCGACCGTGCCCGTCGTCGACAACCCGGCGGAGAAGGTCCACACGACGGTCATCCCGAACGAGAGCAAGGCCGAGCCGCTCTTCGCCATGATGCGCGCCGACGAGTCGCTGACCGCGGTGAAGAAGAAGGAGAAGAAGGAGAAGGCGGAGGTCGCCGCCCGTCTCAAGGGCAGCAAGTCCGCGGCCTCCGACGTGCGGGTCAACATCTACAACGGCAGCGGCAAGACCGGCGCCGCTCAGGCAACTCTCACGTACTTGCAGAACACTGAGGGCATGTCCAAAGCAAGCCAGCTCGGCAACGCGCCGTCCGACCTCAAGAAGACGACGCTGGAGTACGCCCCCGACCAGGCCGACCAGGCCCGGCGGCTCGCCGACATCATGGGGCTCTCGGGCTCCGCGATGAAGCCCGGCAAGAGCGAGAAGAACTCGCAGGGTCTGCCCGCCATCAAGCTGACGCTCGGCAGCGACTTCAAGGGGGCCGGGGTCTCGATCAGTGCCCCGTCGAAGGCGCCGGAGGACATCCAGAAGGTCGAAGCGGATAAGACTGTGTGTGCCAAGTGACCTGAAGCGGCCATTCTGCGTCTAACAAGGCGCAGGATGGCCGTAATTCGGGCTGGCGCGGGGAGCGCCGGGGGCGCGGGGAGGGGCAGGGGATGGGGAAGAGCAGCGTGCGTGGGGAGGGGGCGCGAGAACGTGCCCCGCACGCAAGTGATCTTGGCTTGGAAGAAAGCCCGCAGCACGAGGGCGGGAAACCACCGGCGGACGGCGGTAAGCAGCGGCACCGCAGTGGGGGCGGCGGCCCGCGGGCGCCGCGTCCAAGACGCCGGATACTCCGCTGGTCGGCGACGATCCTGTCGGTGCTGATTCTCGGCACGGCCGGCGCCGGATATCTCTGGTACCAGCATCTGAACAACAACCTGGAGACCGACGAGCTGAACATCGGCGAGGACCGGGCTCCCGCGCCCACGCCGAACGCCGCGGGCCAGACGCCGCTGAACATCCTGCTCATCGGCTCGGACGCGCGGGACTCCAAGGAGAACCAGAAGCTCGGCGGCGCCAAGGAGACGTTCGGGGGCACACCGCTCGCCGACGTCCAGATGCTGCTCCACCTGTCGGCCGACCGCACGAACATGTCGGTCATCAGCATGCCGCGCGACACCCTGCTCGACATACCCAAGTGCACCGACCCCGACGACGGCAAGGTCTACGAGGCGTCCACGCAGCGGACGATGACGAACCAGACGCTCGGCCGCGGCGGCCCCGGCTGCACGGTCGCCACCTGGGAGAAGCTCACCAACATCCACATCAACCACTTCATGGAAGTGGACTTCTCGGGTGTGGTCGACATGGCCGACGCGATCGGCGGCGTGCCGGTCTGCGTGGACGCCAACATCCACTCGCGCGACAGCGAGGGCCACGGATCGGGCCTGAAGCTCGAAGAGGGCACCACGTCCATCAAGGGCGAGCAGGCCCTGCAGTGGCTGCGCACCCGCTACGGCTTCGACGACGGCAGCGACATCGCCCGCGCCAAGGCCCAGCACATGTACATGAACTCGCTCGTGCGCGAGTTGCGCGAGAACGCCGGTCTGAGCAGCCCCAACAAGCTGCGCAAGCTGGCCGAGACGGCCACCAGCGCGCTCAAGGTCGACGAGGGCCTCGGCAGCGTCAAGAAGCTCTTCGACCTGAGCAACGAGCTCAAGAAGGTCTCGCCGGAGCGGACCACGATGACGACCATGCCGTTCGAGTACCTGGGCGCGCGCGTGGTCCCCAAGCCGGGCGACGCCGAGCAGCTCTTCCGCCTCGTACGCGACGACGTCGCGCTGGACGGCAAGGGCAAGAAGAAGGCCGCCAAGGAGAAGGTCTCGGACGACCCGGCGGCCGACGACGCCGAGATCGCCGTGCAGGTGCAGAACGGCACCCGCTCGGACACCGAGCCGCCGGCCAGCGGGCGGGCGACCACCATCACTCAGCTACTCGCAGGGAAGGGCTTCACCAAGGCGGCTGCCGATACGACGACGGCGCTCGCCGAGGAGAAGACCGTCATCAGGTTCCCCAGCGCGGACCTGGAGGGCGACGCCCAGCGGGTCGCCAAGTCCCTCGGCATGAAGCTGAGTTCGGTGAAGAAGTCGACGGACGTCTCCGGGGTGACCCTGGTCGTCGGCGCCGACTGGCGGGAGGGGAACACCTACCCCAAGTCGAAACAGGACGACAAGACGCCGGATTCGGCCGACGCGCTCAACGGCTCGGACAAGAAGGCCTGCATGCACGTGAACCCGAAGTTCACCTGGGAGTGACGCCGGACCCCGGCCCGCCTGCAGCGGGCCGGGTCCGCCCGGAAGGCACGTGCCTCAGGCTTCGCTGAGGACAGCCGGACGCCGGGAAGCGATGACCCTCTTGGCGAGCGAACGCGGGCTGGTCAGGAAGCCCCAGCCCCACGACATGTGCATGGTCGCAAGCGCCACCGGGATCTGCAGGCGCGCCTTCAGCGGCAGCCCCTTGCCCGCGGGCAGCGAGCCCGCGGTGATCGCCGCGAGGTAGCCGGCGGGGACGACGAAGCCCCAAGGCGTGACGAGGGCGCCCACCACGACGCCTGCCGCGATCGCGCAGACGGCGGTCGGCGGCGCGAGGTAGCGCAGGTTGATGGAGCCCTCGTGGTAGCGGGCGACGACGTGCCGCCAGCGGCCGTAGTCCTTGTACTGCTTGGCAAGCGCCTTCACGCTCGGCCGCGGGCGGTACTGCACCTTCAGCTCGGGCGAGAACCAGATGAGGCCGCCCGCCTCGCGGATACGGAAGTTCAGCTCCCAGTCCTGGGCGCGGATGAACTCTTCGTTGTAGCCGCCCTGCTGTTCCAGGGCCTCGCGGCGGAAGACACCGAGGTAGACGGTCTCCGCCTGCTGGGCCTCGCCGCCGGTGTGGAAGGCGGCGTTGCCCACGCCGATCTTCGACGTCATGGCGGCGGCGACCGCGTGCTCCCAGTCGTTCTCGCCCTCGGCGTGCATGATGCCGCCGACGTTCTGCGCGCCGGTCTCCTCCAGGAGGCGTACGGCCGTGGCGATGTAGCCGGGCGAGAGGATGCCGTGGCCGTCCACGCGCACCACGATCGGGTGGCCGGAGGCCTTGATCGCGGCGTTCAGGGCCGCGGGCGTGCGGCCCGTGGGGTTCGGGACGGTCTGCACCCTCGCGCGGTGCCCCGCGGTCTCGGCGACCAGTTCGGCGGCGATCTCGTCCGTGCGGTCCGTGGAGGGACCGAGCGCGACGACGACCTCCATCTCACCGTCGTAATCCTGTTCGAGGATCGCGGATACGGCAGCACGCAGATGCCGTTCCTCGTTGAGCACCGGCATGATCACGGAGACGGCAGGAAGCTGCACGTGAGGCGTCGCGTTCATCGGCGTCACGTTACCGCGAATGGGGGACACCGGCGCGCGCCGCCCGGCCTGCTGCCCCGGGTCGCAGATCGTATGGGCCTACGGTTCTGGCATTCCCCGGCCCATCGAGACTCTCCCCCACCCGTCCCGGCCACCGCGGAGGTGTCCCTTCACGTGCCCACACCGCCCCGCCGCTACCCGACCCCGCCACCGCGTGGCCAGCGCCCGCCACGCGCGAGGCAGCCTGCGCAGCAGCCCGCGGGTCGGCCGGTCAAGCGGCGCAGGCGGCCACGCTGGGTCGCGCGGGCGGCGACGGTCTTCTCCGTGACGGTGCTCGCGGCGGCCGGGATCGGGCACGCCGTCGTCACCAGCCTCGACACCAAGATCGACCGGGTCGACGCCTTCAAGGACATGAAGAACCGGCCCAAGGGGGGCACCGGCATGAACGTCCTGCTGGTGGGCACCGACGGCCGCGACAAGATCACCGATGCGGACAAGCAGAAGTACCGCCTGGGCGGAGCGCCCTGCCACTGCACGGACACGATCATGATCGTGCACATCTCGGAGGACCGGAACCGCGCCAGCGTCGTGAGCCTGCCCCGGGACAGCTACGCCGAGATGCCCGAGCACGTCGACCGGAACTCCGGCGAGAAGCACAAGCCGCACCCGGTCAAGATGAACGCGGCGTACGCGGAGGGCGGCGCCAACCTCACCGTGCGGACCGTCGAGAACATGACGAAGGTCAAGATCGACCACTATCTGGAGGTCGACTTCACCAGCTTCATGAAGACCGTGGACGTGCTCGGCGGCGTCGAGATCTGCACGTCCCGCCCGCTCAAGGACTCGTACACCGGACTCGACCTGCCCGTCGGCACCCACACGCTGAACGGCGGCGCCGCGCTGCAGTACGTCCGCACCCGGCACGTCGACGGCTCGTCCGACCTGGGGCGGATGCGCCGCCAGCAGCGGTTCCTCGCGGCGCTGATCTCCAAGGCGACCGGCAGCGGGGTGCTGCTCAACCCGCTCAAATTCCGCGACGTGAGCAGGACGCTGCTCAGCTCGGTGCGGGCCGACGGCGGCTTCGGCACGAACGAGATGCTCTCCCTGGGGCGGGCGATGCGCGGCTTCTCGCCGCGGTCCTCGGAATTCACCACGGTGCCGCTGCTCGACAAGGGCGTGAACGTGCCGGGCATCGGCTCGACGCTGAAGTGGGACCCGAGGAAGTCCACGAAGCTCTTCGACGCGATCCGCGCCGACCGCCCGCTCGCCGCGCACCACGCCAAGCGGGCCATCGTCGACGTGTCCCCGCAGCAGATCCGGGTGCAGGTCGACAACGGAACGGGCAGGCCGGGCCAGGGCAAGCAGGTCGACGGCGCGCTGCGGTCCACCGGCTTCAGGACGACCCGGGCTCCGGGCAACTGGCCCGGAGCGCCGCTCAAGCACACGGTCGTCGCGTACGACCCGCGCTGGGACCGGTCGGCGAAGTCCCTGGCGACCGCGCTGCCCGGCAGCATCATGAAGCCGGTGAACGGGCTCGGCTCGACCCTGAAGGTGTTCGTGGGCCAGGACTTCAAGCGGATCAGGTTGGTACAGGCGGAGGACGCCTACCAAGGCGAGTTCGGCGCCCTGACCGGCGACCAGGTGGTGTGCCGGTAGGCCGGGGCCGCCCGGGGGCTCAGTCCTGGAGCCCCTCGGCGGTTCAGTCCTGGAGCCCCTCGGCGGCACGCGCCTGCCGCAGCTCCTTGATGGCCCGGCGCCGCGCGAGACGGTGCGTGCGCCGGATCTGCGCCTCCTGATACCGGCGCCGGTCCCGCTCGGTCTCCGGGAGCACCGGCGGCACGGTCCGCGGCTTGCCGTCCGCGTCGACGGCGGCGAAGACGAGATACGCGGAGCCCACCTGCTGTGCGGGCGTCGACTCGTTCCAGCGCTCGGCGAGGACCCGGACGCCGACCTCCATGGAGCTGCGGCCCGTCCAGTTCACCTGCGCCTTCACATGGACGAGGTCGCCGACGCGCACCGGCTCCAGGAAGGCCATCTCGTCCATGGACGCGGTGACCGCGGGTCCGCCCGAGTGCCGTCCGGCGACGGCCCCCGCCGCGTCGTCCACCAGTTTCATGATCACACCGCCGTGCACCGTCCCGAGGAGGTTGGTGTCGGCGTGGGTCATGATGTGGCTGAGAGTCGTACGGGACGCCGAAGTCGGCTTGCCCGGAATCTCCGATTCCGCGCCAGGGGCCAGGTCTGTCATGGGCTCCACCCTATGTCTGACGTATGTCCGGGCCGGCCCCCGGCCGCTTTGCATCAGCTCTGCAACAGCCCTGACCCGAAATCCCACCTGCCCTGTAAGGCACCCTCTCCAAGACGGCACACTGGTCCACATGAGCGATTGGCCTGACGACCAGGGCGGCCGTGGATACGGCCGGGGCAGCGGGAGCGCACAGCCTGAGGGCGCCCGCAGGATGCGGCATGTCCAGCGCGGCGGCCCGTCCGGCCGACCGGGCCAGCAGCAGGCGGGAGGTGTCCCGCAGCAGCACTCGTACGACGACGGCTCCGGCCAGCGGTACGGCGACGCGCGCGACGACATGTTCGAGCCCCGCGGCCCCGCACAGAACGACTACGACAGCGGTTACAACACCGGTCAGGTCTACGGCTCCCCGAACGGCCAGGGCAACGGCGGCCAGGGCGGCGACGGATACGGCACCCGCGCCCCCCGCCCCGCCCCGAACTGGCGGCGCCGCATCAAGATCGGCTCGATCACCCTGGTCGTGGTGCTTGTCGCGGTCTCCGTCGGCACGTACTTCTGGGCCGACGGCAAGCTCAAGCGCGAGGTCGACCTCTCCAAGGTCATCGAGCGCCCCGACGGCGGCGACGGCACTAACTACCTGATCGTCGGCTCCGACAGCCGCGAGGGCATGTCCGACCAGGACAAGAAGGACCTCCACACGGGCTCCGCCGAGGGCAAGCGCACGGACTCGATGATGATCCTGCACGTCGCGGACGACGGCGGGAACACGATGATCTCGCTGCCCCGCGACTCGAACGTGACGATCCCGTCCTTCAAGGGCGCCGAGTCCGGCAAGCTCTACCCGAACCAGGGCCGCCAGACGAAGCTCAACGCGGCGTACGCCGAGGACGGCCCCGAGCTGCTCGTGCGGACCGTCGAGTACAACACCGGCCTGCGCATCGACCACTACGCCGAGATCGGCTTCGGCGGCTTCGCCAAGATCGTGGACGCGGTCGGCGGCGTCGAGCTGGACATCCCCGAGGGCTTCAAGGACGAGAAGTCCGGCGCCGACTTCGAGGCGGGCAAGCAGACCCTCGACGGCAAGGAGGCCCTGGCCTTCGTCCGCACCCGTTACGCCCTGAAGGGCAGCGACCTGGACCGCACGAAGAACCAGCAGAAGTTCCTCGCGGCCCTGGCCAACCAGGCGGCGACGCCGGGCACGGTCCTGAACCCCTTCAAGCTCTACCCCACGATGGGCGCGGGCCTGGACACGCTGATCGTCGACAAGGACATGGGCCTGTTCGACGTGGCGTCCATGTTCTGGGCGATGAAGGGCGTCACGGGCGGCGACGGCAAGTCCATGAACATGCCGCTCGCGGGCTCCACCGGCGGCAACCTGCTGTGGGACAAGGCCAAGGTCAAGCAGATGGTGGAGCAGCTGAACAACGACGAGAAGGTGACCGTCTCGGGCGGCTGAGACGTTCGAGCGAATCACGGGAGGGCCCCGCCGGCGGATCGGCGGGGCCCTCCCGCATGCCGCGGGCACGGCCCCGTACCCCGAACGCTCCGCCCGCCGCGAAGGCGCGGCTCCCTCGTGTCACGGTGGACCGGACCCCACCTGACGCCCGGAGCACGCCAATGGCAGATCTGCAGGTCGACCTCGACACCACCGCCGAAGCCGGAGACCTCGACCGGCCCGTCGAGCGGACCCCCGAACCTCCGCCCATATCCGACGGCTTCGAGCCCGGACCGGCGCGCGAGACGGCGACAGCCCCCGGATCACGGTCCGGGACAGCGGCCGAAGAGCTGCGGCCCAAACCCGGGCCCTCCGTGCCGGACCCGCTCAGGCGGGCCCGCGCGCTGCTCGCCGCGCATCCCGTCGCCGACGGCTACAGCGGACTGCCCTGGGTGCTGCGCGGACTGCCCTGGTACGACCTGGAGCTCGGCGACAACGCCGTGGACGCCGATGTGCCGCGCCTGCGTGCGGGCGGTGTGGGGGCGCAATTCTGGTCCCTGCACGTCCCGGAGTCCATCACCGGTGACCGGGTGCTCGGCGCGACCCTGGAACAGCTCGACCTCGCCAAGCAGGTCGTCCGCGGTCATTCCGAGGGGTTGCGTCTTGCCGCGTCGGCGTCCGAGGTGGCCGACGCCCGCCACTGCGGCCGCATCGCCGCCCTGCTCGGTCCGGCGCGCGCAGAGGCGATCGGCGACTCGCTCGCCACCCTGCGCGCCCTGCACGCCCTCGGCCTGTGCTCGCTGACGCTCTCCGGCACGTCATGGGCGGGCCCGCAGGGGCTGAGTCCGTTCGGCGAGGAAGTGGTGCGCGAGCTGAACCGGCTCGGGGTGCTCGCGGAGCTTTCCGGGGCATCCGAGGCAACGGCGCGCCGGGTGCTCGCCGTCTCCAGGGCGCCGGTGCTGTTCACCCGCGCGGGAGCCCGCGCGCTGCGGGACGCCCCGGCGAACCTGCCGGACGACCTGCTCACCGCGCTCGGCGCCGCCAAGGGCCTGTGCCTGGTGCCCCTGGCGGCCGGGCAGACGGGTTCCTCGATACGGGAGGTGGCGGACCACCTCGATCACGTGCGCCGTCTCGCGGGGCCGGAGTCCGTGGGCCTCTCGGGGATGTACGACACCCCGGACGCGCACCCCGACGGCCTGGGCGACGTCTCGCACTATCCGCACCTCATCGCCGAGCTCATCGAGCGCGACTGGCCCGACGAGGACCTCGCCCGCCTGACGTGGGGCAATGTCCAACGGGTGCTGCGCGGCGCGGACTTCGCGGCGCGGGCGGCGCGGGAGAGGCTGCGCCGGCAGGCGGGGCTCTAATGCCTGACAGTTACCGCATGCCGCCTCTTTGAGGGTAACGTCGCGTGCATGAACGACAGAGCACCCGCTCCTGGAGGGCTCGCGCTGGTCCAGGCGCTGGTGAACACGCTGGACGTGGAGTCGGGCGCGGACGCCCTCGATACCACGGAGGGGCGGGCGCCGTTCGGCCTCGCGCCGGGCGCGGAGGTGACGGCCGCGCGGGAGCTGCGGGAGTCGCTGCGGGTGGTGTGCCTCGCCCATGCGGGACTCGGGCCGCATGCGGGGGCGCCGCCGCAGTCTCTGTCGCTGGATCAACTCCTCGCGGGGGCGCCGCTGTTGGTGCGGATCTCCGCCGATGACGGGTCGGCGTCGCTCGCTCCGGTCGACTCGGCGTCGCTCGCTCCGGTCGACTCGGCGCCGCTGGTCTCACGAGTGGCGGCGGCGATCGCGGAGGCGGCCGCCGCCGGGACGTGGGGGCGCCTCAAGGCGTGCGAAGCCCTCGATTGCCATTGGGCCTATTACGACCGCAGTCCTGCCGGGCGGAGCCGGTGGTGCGACATGGGGGTGTGCGGGGCCCGCGCCAAAATGCGGGCTTATCGGGCGAGGAAGGGTGCGGGTGGGGAGGGGTGAGTTCTCCCGACCCCGCCCCTTCCCGAAAACCGGCTGGCGCCGGGGCCTGACCGCCAAGAATCTCCTCAAACGCCGGACGGGCTGAATTAAGCCCCCGGCCTCCCCATCGCCCGGTACGTCCAGCCCGCCGCGCGCCAGACCTGCGGGTCGAGCGCGTTGCGGCCGTCCAGGATGAGGGGGTTCGACGCCACCTGGCCCAGGGCCTCCGCGTCCAGCTCGCGGAACTCGGCCCACTCCGTCAGGTGCAGGACCGCGTCGGCGCCCCTGACCGCGTCCAGGGCCGTCTGTGCGTACGCGAGCGTCGGGAAGAGCCGGGCCGCGTTCTCCATCCCCTTGGGGTCGTACACGGTCACCTGGCCGCCCTGGAGGTGGATCTGCCCGGCGACGTTCAGCGCGGGCGAGTCACGGACGTCGTCCGAGTCAGGCTTGAACGTGGCGCCGAGTACCGCGACCCGCTTGCCCAGGAAGGACCCGCCGCCGAGCGCCTCGCGTGCCATCTCCACCATCTGCCCGCGCCGGCGCATGTTGATGGAGTCGATCTCCCGCAGGAACGTCAGCGCCTGGTCGGCGCCGAGCTCCCCCGCCCGCGCCATGAACGCCCGGATGTCCTTGGGAAGGCAGCCGCCGCCGAAGCCGATCCCGGCGCGCAAAAACTTCTTGCCGATGCGGTCGTCGTATCCGAGCGCCTCCGCCAGCTTCACGACGTCGCCGCCCGCGGCCTCGCACACCTCGGCCATCGCGTTGATGAACGAGATCTTCGTGGCGAGGAAGGAGTTGGCCGCGGTCTTCACGAGCTCGGCGGTCGGGAAGTCCGTGACGACGAAGGGCGAGCCCTCACCGATCGGACCCGCGTACACCTCGCGGAGCAGCTTCTCGGCGTGCGCGCTGCGGACGCCGACGACGATGCGGTCCGGGTGAAGGGTGTCCTTGACCGCGAAGCCCTCGCGCAGGAACTCCGGGTTCCAGGCCAGCTCGGCCTCCGCGCCCGCGGGAGCGGCCGCGGCCAGCTCGCGCGCGAGGCGGTCCGCCGAGCCGACCGGCACGGTGGACTTGCCGACGACGAGCGCGGGGCGCGTCAGGTGCGGGGCGAGCTGAGCGAAGGCGCTGTCGACGTAGCTCATGTCGCAGGCGTACTCGCCGTGCTTCTGCGGGGTGTTCACGCAGACGAAGTGGACGTCGCCGAAGGCCGCGACCTCCGCGAAGTCCATGGTGAAGCGCAGCCGCCCGCTCGAACCCTCGATCCCGGCGACGTGCTTGCGCAGCAGCTCCTCCAGGCCGGGCTCGTACATCGGGACCTCGCCCCGCTGCAGCATCTCGATCTTCTCGGGCACGACGTCGAGGCCGAGCACCTCGAAACCGAGCTCGGCCATGGCCGCGGCGTGCGTCGCACCGAGGTAGCCGGTGCCGATCACGGTGATCTTGAGGGCCATGCGGTGCTCCAGGGGTATACGGCCGTCAGTGCGGTGCCCGAGCATAGTCGGGCCCTTGACCGGGCACGTTTCCGCCATTGCCGACCGCTCGCCGACCGCCCGGTGCCGGCTGTCGGCAAGCTCACGTATCCCTCACGTGAGCCGCCCTCTAAAATTTGGGTTACTTAACGGTAATTAGCGTCCTTGGAGCGTGAGAAACCTTGGCCGGATCGGCTGATTTCGACCTGTACCGCCCGTCCGAGGAGCACGACATGCTCCGGGACGCGATCCGTTCGCTCTCCGAGGCGAAGATCGCACCGTTCGCCGCCGCGGTGGACGAGGAGGCCCGCTTCCCGCAGGAGGCGCACGACGCGCTCGTCGCCTCCGACCTGCACGCCGTGCACGTACCGGAGAGCTTCGGCGGCACCGGCGCCGACGCGCTCGCCACGGTCATCGTGATCGAGGAAGTGGCCCGCGTCTGCGCCTCGTCCTCCCTGATCCCGGCCGTGAACAAGCTGGGCTCGCTCCCCGTGATCCTCTCCGGGTCCGAGGAGCTGAAGAAGAAGTACATGACGCCGCTCGCCAAGGGCGAGGGCATGTTCTCGTACGCCCTCTCCGAGCCGGACGCGGGTTCGGACGCGGCGGGCATGAAGACGAAGGCCGTCCGTGACGGGGACTTCTGGGTCCTCAACGGCGTGAAGCGCTGGATCACGAACGCGGGCGTCTCCGAGTACTACACGGTGATGGCCGTGACCGACCCGACCAAGCGCTCGAAGGGGATCTCCGCCTTCGTCGTGGAGAAGTCGGACGAGGGTGTCTCCTTCGGCGCCCCCGAGCGCAAGCTCGGCATCAAGGGTTCGCCGACCCGCGAGGTCTACTTCGACAACGTTCGCATCCCCGCCGACCGCATGATCGGCGAGGAGGGCACGGGCTTCGCCACGGCGATGAAGACCCTGGACCACACCCGCATCACCATCGCGGCCCAGGCGCTCGGCATCGCGCAGGGCGCCCTGGACTACGCCAAGGGGTACGTCCAGGAGCGCAAGCAGTTCGGGAAGCCGATCGGCGACTTCCAGGGCGTGCAGTTCATGCTCGCGGACATGGCGATGAAGATCGAGGCCGCGCGGCAGCTGACGTATGCCGCCGCCGCCAAGTCGGAGCGCGGCGACGCCGACCTCACCTTCCAGGGTGCGGCCGCCAAGTGCTTCGCCTCGGACGTCGCGATGGAGGTCACCACGGACGCCGTCCAGCTGCTCGGCGGCTACGGCTACACCCGTGACTACCCCGTCGAGCGGATGATGCGCGACGCGAAGATCACGCAGATCTACGAGGGCACGAACCAGGTCCAGCGGATCGTGATGGCCCGCAACCTGCCGTAACCCGGAGCGGCTCTTCCGGAGCAGCACCTCGGAGCAGCACCTGTCGCCCTCCCCCTGTCACAGGGGGAGGGCGATCGTGTTTTCCGGGGCTCACCTCTCGGGCGGGGCGCTCACTTCCCGGGCGGGGCCAGAACCGGCGGGCTGCCCCACGGGAGTTCGAGGGCCGCCCGCAGCGCGAGCACCGGCTGCTCGCCGATCCTCTCGGCGAGCTCCCGCTCGACGCGGCCCAGGACCAGTTCCGCCCTGCGGTGCGTGCGCGCGCCCTCCTCGGTCCTGCGGATCAGCCGCCGGCGCCCGGAAGAGGGGTCGGGGACCTGTTCGAGCAGACCCGCGGCGACCAGGCCGTGCACCGCCTGGTGGGCGGTCTGCCGGGTGACGCCCATCCGGCGTGCCAGCTCGGAGACCGTCGTGCCCTCCTCGTCGAGGACCGCGAAGAGGCCCGCCTGCGTCGGGGACACCGGGGCCTCCCCCGCCTCTTGCAGGGTCGCGAGGAGCGCGTCCTCGAACCAGCGCCGGGCGTCGCCGAGCAGTTGCGGGAGGTTGCGGCCGGTGGCGTGCATGGCGCGAGCCTATGCGCCCGCGGCTTGCCCGACCCCTCACCACTATGTCAGGCTGCCTGACATTCAGCTCGTCGCTCCGCACCCCGGGAGAGCCATGACCATCGAGTACGCCACCCGCCACCGGCGCTCCTCACGCATCCCCGCCGAGCCGGGCAAGCCCTACGTCATCGAGAAGGGCGAGGGCGACCGCGCCCATCTGTTCGGCGACCTGATCACCATTTACGCGGGTGGCGAGCAGACCGAGAACGCCTTCAACTTCTTCACCGTCGAGGGCCCCAGGGGCAACGTCATCCCGGCCCATCTGCACCCCGACACCTACGAGGTCTTCTACGTCACCCAGGGCGCCGTCCGCCTGTTCGTCGAGGACCTGGAGGGCGAGCAGCAGGAGAAGCTCCTCACCCCCGGCGACTTCGGCTTCGTGCCCAAGAACTGTCCGCACGCCTACCGCATGGAGCGCCACCACAGCCAGGTCGTCGGCGTGGCCGCGGGGCCCGGCGGCACCTTCGAGCGGTTCTTCGAGACGCTCGGCGCCCCCGCCGAAGGGCTCGGTCTGCCGCGCGAGCCGGTCGTGCCCACGCCCGACAAGTTCGCCACCGTCCCCGAGCAGTACGACGTGCGCTTCCTGCCCGACCACCAGTGGCGCACCCGGTGAGCGACACGGGACCTGACCTGCGGAAGCTGATCGCCGGGCCCCATCCGGACGTCGCGCCTCTTCCGGCACCTGATCCGCGGGTCCTGCGTGGCGTCCCGTACGGCGAGGTCGAAGGCGCCCGGCCCCTGGAACTCGACCTCTGGCTGCCGCCCGCCGGAAGCGGCCCCGCCCCTCTGGTCCTCTTCGTGCACGGCGGCGCCTGGCGCAGAGGGCGCCGTGACGACATGGGACTGCGCACCCGGCACTGGACCCCCGGCCCCCTTGAACGCATCGCCGCGGCGGGCTTCGCGGTCGCCTGCGCCGACTACCGGCTCAGCGGCGAGGCCCGCTTCCCCGCCCCGCTCGACGACCTGCGCGCCGCACTGCGCTGGCTGGGCCTGCGTGCGGCGGAGCTCGGCATCGACACCGCGAGGACGGTGCTGTGGGGCGAGTCCGCGGGCGGGCACCTGGCCTCGCTGCTCGCGCTCGACCCCGCGGCCTCGGCCGCCGGAGCCGTGATCTGGTACGCCCCGAGCGATCTCACCGTCGCCCGCGGCCCGTTCGACCCGCACAGCGCCACCACCCCGGAGGCCCTGCTGCTCGGCGCGGCCCCCGCCTCCGTTCCCGAGCGGGCCCGCGCCGCCGGCCCCGTCGCGCGGGCCCACCGCGGCGCCCCGCCCTTCCTCCTGGTCCACGGCGAGCAGGACACGATGGTCCCGGCCGCGCACAGCGAGGCGCTCGCGGCGCGGCTGCGGGAGGTGGGAGCCCCGGTCGAACTGCGCACGGTGCCGGGCGCCGACCACGGCTGGTACGGAGCGCCCGACGACGTGGTGGAGGACGTGTTCGCCCGCTCGCTGCGGTTCGCGCAGGGGCTCGTGACCTGAGAACGCGGAGAGCGGGGGGGGGGGGGGCCGGGCCCCCCCCCCCCCCCCCCCC
>NZ_JBSGSG010000075.1:0-47867 GCF_053606765.1 Streptomyces sp. NPDC055189 | reverse complement strand
CCCCCAACCCATCGGTTGGGGGTCTTCTTCGTGTCTGTGGGGTGCCCTGGGGGACTGCGACCGAGCCGGCCGGGGCCGTGACTACGGCTCCGCGGCGAGCCCGCCCGGATGGGCCTCGGCCTCGATCGCCGTCTCCGTGTCGTCCGTGGGGAGGTGGCGGCAGCTGGGCGATGACCCGTGTGCCTCGGCGCGGATGCGCTGCTTCATCGTGGGCGGCAGGGACCGTTCGTACGCTGCTGCCCAGTAGGCCGCCAGCGGTGCCGTCATGGCCGGCGCGCTCTCGCATGTTTCCGTGGCCTGCTGCGCGGGCGTGGCCGCCGCTGCCGTCGTGGTGAATCCCAGCGTGGCGAAGAGTGCGAGGAAGGCGGTGATGAGCGTGGTCCACAGCTTCATGGCCTTGGAGCCGGTCATGGCGTCTCACTTTCGGGTTGGGCGATTTGCGTACTTTCCTCATGATGTGTATGTGGGGCCGAGAGTGGGGGACCGACGCTCGTGGCGCGTCGATGTTCAGATGAACACCACCCGAATGGCCTTAAAAGGCTCCTGAGGGGCCCGGGAGAGGCCCGGGTGAGGTCAGGAGCCTCGAACGTGTCAGCGGGCCGTGAGGCGCCAAAGGGGCGGCGACGCCCGATTCGACTGCTGTGTTCGGGGCGGGAGTTGGGGTGGATCCAGGTCACCGATCGGTATCGATCGGTGTGTATAGTCGGGCGCCAGAGGTCCCTTACGTCAAGAAAGACGAGGTCGCGCGGTGAAGAAGCTTCTCCTGGTCGCACTGGCCGCCATCGGCGGGCTCCTCGTGTACCGCCAGATCCAGGCGGATCGCGCCGAGCAGGATCTGTGGACGGAGGCGACTGACTCCGTGCCCACGGGTTCGTGAGTACAGACAACAGTCTCGTCACAGGGCCCCGGCCGCTTCTGCGGTCGGGGCCCTGTGCTGTCCGGATCTCTTTGTCTCCTCGCTCTTGCGTGTGCAAGTCATCGCCTTGCGTGAGCAAAGGTTGTTGAGTGTCCGCACGGGCATGAGTGGGCGGGACGGCTGTGGCATCGGGGAGGGGTGGCACGTAATGGGGCGGCTGTGCGGAGGCCGGGCGGCGCTGGCCGCGGGAGCGGCGCTGTGTGTGGTGATGGCACTGCCGGGGGCGGCCACGGCGGCGGGCACGCCGAGCCCGTACGCCTTCGACGACCGGGCCGTGCCGGTCGAAGGCGCGAAGAGCAGCACGGGCAGCGCGAAACTCACGCCCGGAACGACGTACAAGAGCTCCCTCGCGCGCGGAGGCAAGCTCTACTACCAGCTTCAACTCGATGCCAGAGAGACCGTCTACGTCTCGGCCACCGCCGTACCCGGCCTGGATTCACGGGTTGTCTACGGAGACGGCGTCGAGGTGTCCTTGCAGGACGCGAACGGCAACAGGTGCAACTCCCAGGACGCCCGATTCGGTACGTCGCAGAGCCCGCGGCCCGTCACCGCCTGGGCGGTACGGGAGGTCGGCCCCGCCGAGAACCGGTGCAAGGCGGCCGGCACGTACTACGTGGTGGTCGAGCGGAACAGCCGGCCCGGATCCAGTACGGAGACGTGGGACACGGAGCTCCGGGTCGTCTCGGAGCCGGGAGTGGCCAAGGGCGCCTCTACGGTGCCCCCCGAAACGTGGAACTCCGCCTCGCCCACGCCACCCGCCGGTGAGCGAAGGGAACGCAGGGGCGGCACGGGCTTCAACGACGCGCGTGCGCTGCGGACGGGCGCCTGGGGGGACCGGATCGAGCCCGGCCAGACGCTCTTCTACCGCGTGCCGGTCGACTGGGGGCAGCAGATCTCCGCCAGCGCCGAGCTGGGCAGTACGAGCGGTGGCGAGGACGAGTACATCCCCGCGGCGCTGGTCATGTCACTGTCCAATCCGGTGCGCGCACGCGTCGACGAAACGGATACGGCCTACGACGGCAAGCAGAGCTCGACCGCGCTGGACCCCATGGCGCCCGTCGCGTACGAGAACCGCTACTCCCCGATCGACGGCGTGACCGGGACGCGGGTCGCCGGGTGGTACTACCTCGCGGTCCATCTCAGTCCGAAGGTCGCCGGGCAGTTCGGCGAGGGGGCGCTGGATCTGACGCTGCGGGTGGGCGTCGAGGGCACTGCGAAGGAGGCGCCCGCCTATATGGGGGCGGCGCGGCCCGCGGATCTGTTCGGCGTCACGGGGCGGGACGAGGATGCCGCGGAGCGGGGGCTGACGGCTGCAGGGAGCGGGGGCGCGGGTGCCAGTGGGGGCGACAGCGGTGACGGCGGCGGTCGCAGTGGCAGTGGTAGGGGCGTCATGAAGGTGGTCGCCGCCGGCGGGTTCGGCTCCGGGGCCTTGCTGCTGGCGATCCTGGGCGTGTGGACGCTGGTCGGGCGGCGGCGGGCGGCCTGATTCGGGTCCGTTCGACCTCGGTCCGGGTCCGGACCGATCAGGTCTGCGTCAGGGCCCAGAAGCCCACCGCGAAGCACACCAGCGCCGCCAGCAGCATCGGGATCGCCACCTTCGCGGGCGGTCCCGTTCGCTTCTGCCGTCGTCGCCGCGTAACCGGCCGGCTCTGGAGCGGAACCTGTGGGGCTTGGGCGGTGTATGGATAAGTAGGGGCGGACACGCGGTGCGCCCCTGGCATCACGGAGTGTGCCGACTCGTAGGTCTGTAACTGACCGAAGGCCTGCGCCGGGACGTGGACCGGGACCTCGACCGGGACCGGGGCCTCGACCGGGACCTGATTCGGGATCGGAGTCGGCGCCTCGTAGGGGGCGGGGACATGCGGGAACTGAGCGGGGAGCGGGGGTGGCGTCGCCGGTTGCGGCGGCGGAGCCGGAGTCCGCGGCGGAGTGGGCGGGACGCTTCCCGTCTGCGGCGCGGAGAGAGGTGGGGGCGGTACGGACGGTGGTGCGGAGGGTACGGAGGGGGGAGCGAAGTCCGGCTGCGGCGGGGCCGTGAGAGGGCCGTCGGGGCCGAAACCCTTTGGCAGTGGGCCCAGTTGGTCGTAGATCTCGATGATCTCGTCGTCGGGGCCCGGCTCGGGCAGCATCTCGACGACCGAATTCAGCTCCCTGCGCGCGTTCGTGGCCTTGCCGAACCGCGCCCGCGGGTCCGGCTGGAGCAGCATGGCGACGAACTGCCACAGCGGCTCCGGCACGCCCTGTGGCGCGCCTGGCGTGCCGTGCGCGGCGAAATGCTCGATCAGGGCCTGGGCGTCCGGCTTGGCGCCCTCCAGCAGATGCAGGGCCACCAGGCCGACGGCGAAGAGATCGGCGGCGAAGTCCGGCTCGGCACCCATCAATTGCTCGGGAGCGAAGTACCCGGGCGTCCCCACCACATAGTCGGTCGCGGTCAGCCGCGGCTCGCCCTTCCGCATCGAGATGCCGAAGTCGGAGAGCCGCAGATGCGGACGCGCGTTGCCGGTGACCTCGAGCAGGATGTTGGCCGGTTTGATGTCACGGTGCACGACCCCCTCGGCGTGCACCGCCGCGAGGCCGGAGAGCAGCTGGTCCAGGAGCGTGCAGACCATGCGGGGCGGCAGCGCGCCGTAGTCCGCGATCACGTGAGCCAGCGAGCCGCCGGCGACCAGGGCCATGGTGAACAGGACCTTGTCGTCGTCGGCGGCCCAACTGGCGGGCGCGAGCACATGGGGGTGGTCGATCCGGAGCGCTTGTTCCCGCACGAAGCGCAGCAGCGCGTGTGCGTCGCTCTGTTGCAGGACCTTGGCGGCCACATACCGGCGCCGCCGGTGATCCCAGGCGCGCCAGACCGCTCCGACTCCCCCGTGGCCGATCGGGTCGACCAGTTCGTAGCGGCCGGCGAAGACCTCACCCATGGTCGCGCATTGCTTCCTCTCCGGGCCGCCCGGTGGCCCGGCCGGCGGCTCAGCTCTGGTGCGCCTCGTAGTGGGCGACCGCGTCACCGGTGCGTCCGGCTCCGTATACCCGGAGGAACTCTGCCAGTTCCGGGTGGGTCGGGGCGAGGGCGTCCGCGGCATCGATGATGTCGCCCGCCGCCGCGACGGAGCGCAACAGTGACTGGATCTCGCGCACCACACGCTTCACCGTGGGCGCACTCGAAGTCGGCAGCGCCTGCGTGGTGTTGGTCAGGACGGAGCCGCCCTGGGCCTTCCTGATCTCGTCCATGCGGTCGGTGGCCTCGGCGGCGCTCACGCTGCCGTCGGCGACCTGGCCCGCCAGCCCCTGAAGGAGCTGCACGCGCTGGACGACCGCAGGGTTGCCGATTTTGGCGCGCTGCCCGCTCATCAGCTGGGACAGCATGGGCGCGGACAGACCGAGGACGCTGGCGAGGCGTGCCTGGTTGAGGCCCAGATCATCGATGAGACGGCGGAAGAGCGCCCCCAGCGGCTCTCCGTACCAGTTCCGTTGGAGCTCTCGCGCTCTCGCGGTCGTTTCTTGCTGTGCGGCGTCCATTGCGTCTCCCCATCGCTTCCCCAAAAAACCGTGGTTCGCTGCCGCGAACCACGCCGAGCATCTTACGGAGCGTGGTCGTTCACCGGGACCCCCAATCCTTTTGCGAGATCTGGGGGGTGACCCGGTACTCTGGTCTGCGTTGCCCACCGGAGCGATATTCTTCCGGATGGGTGCACCGTTTTCGGGGCCTTAGCTCAGTTGGTAGAGCGCTGCCTTTGCAAGGCAGATGTCAGGAGTTCGAATCTCCTAGGCTCCACAGAAACGCCGTAGGGCGGGACCACCTCAGAGGTGGTCCCGCCCTACGGCGTTGTTCGGGCTTTCGCGCAGGTCAGTGCAGGTCAGTGCACGTCAGCGCAGGTCGTCGCGCTCCGACGCCTCGGTCTCGGCCTGCTTGGCCTGGACCTCGGGGTCGAGGGAGGCCTGACCGCTGCCGTCGACCGAAGTCAGCGGCGTGCTGTCGGGGACCTCCGTGGCGGCCGGCGGCTCGACGAGCCAGTCCGGGTTGGCCTGCTTGTCCCACCACTTCCAGGCGGCGACCGCCCCGCCGGCCACGATGCCCAGGACGATGAGGCCCTTGGCCACGCGCCCGGCACGAGCCCGGCGGTTGTGCTTACGGGTCAGCCGTCGGATCTCCTTGGGAGAGACCTCGCCGCGCAGGGCGGACAGCGCCGCGGACCCGCGGGACGCCGCCTCCTCACGGACGGGCTGGGCCGCGGCCACGGCACTCTCGATCCGCGGCTTCGAATAGTCGGCGGCCTGCCGGGCGGCCTCGCGGGCCTGCCCGGCCGCCTTGCGGGTACGGACGGCGGCTTCGTGCGCGGCGTGGTCGACCTTCGGCGGCACGTGCGCACGGGCCTGCTCGATGCGCGGCCCCACGTGAGCGCCGTACTGGACACGGGCCTGTTCGGCGGCCTGCGACACCTTGGGCGCGAGCCGTGCGCGGGATTCGTGCGCGTAATGGACGGCCTGGTCCTTGGCCGTGCCGGCGTAGGGGGCCACCGCCTCCGCGGCATGCCGCACGCTGTCCCTCGCCGAACCGGTCGCGGCGCGCACGCTGTCGATGCGGGTCACGGGATCCTCCTCCTCGGTGGCTTATAGGTATGTCACCTTTCCACCCTTTACCGGATCATGCCTTCCAGGTGACTCCGAGGCACGAGAGGGCGGGCATCCGGGTGCATCCGGGTGCCATGAATTTGATCAAATCGGTACAAGGAGAGTTCTTCGCCGACAATGCCACGGATCGTCGCGGCGCGCTCCCACTCGGTGACTACTCGTCCCAATCCGGTCCGTGGGAGTATCAGGACGTCACAGAAGACAACGGAAGGCAGACCGTGGCCGAGCAGCTCTACGCCACCCTGAAGACCAACCGCGGCGACATCGAGGTGCTCCTGCACCCCAACCACACGCCGAAGACGGTCAAGAACTTCGTCGAGCTCGCTCAGGGCGAGCGCGAGTGGGTCAACCCGGAGACCGGCAAGAAGTCCACGGGCCGGCTCTACGACGGCACGATCTTCCACCGCGTCATCAGCGGCTTCATGATCCAGGGCGGCGACCCGCTGGGCAACGGCACGGGCGGTCCGGGCTACGAGTTCGAGGACGAGTTCCACCCCGACCTCGCCTTCGACAAGCCCTACCTGCTCGCCATGGCCAACGCGGGCCCGGGCACCAACGGCTCCCAGTTCTTCGTGACGGTCTCCCCGACCGCCTGGCTCACCCGCAAGCACACCATCTTCGGTGAGGTCACGGACCCGGCGAGCCAAAAGGTCGTCGACGAGATCGCGGCCACGCAGACCAACCCGCGCACGGACCGCCCGGTGAACGACGTGGTCATCGAGTCGGTCGTCATCGAAACCCGCGGCGCCTGACACCGGCGCACCCCGCGAGGGAACCAAACCGCCCCGCCCATCCGTAAGGAAGGGCGGGGCGGTGCGTTCGCACGCGTGGGCGTAGCTGTGCCTTCGTACGGACATTGAGGGGACCCCATGGACCAGGCACCCGGCAGCCCGCAGGGGCCACAGGACGCATCGAACCTGCCCGGCTGCTACCGGCATCCGGACCGCGAGACGGGCATCAGCTGCACCCGCTGCGAACGCCCGATCTGTCCGGAGTGCATGATCAGCGCCTCGGTCGGCTTCCACTGCCCCGAGTGCGTGCGCGAGGGCTCGGGCACCGGACACTCACCCGCGGCGAACCAGCCGCGCACCATCGCGGGCGGTTCGATCGCCGCCGACCCGCGCCTGGTCACCAAGATCCTGCTCGCGATAAACGTCTTCGTGTTCATCGCGATCAGCGTGAACAAGGAACTCGTCGGTGATCTCTTCCTGATCGGCGAATGGCCGCCCTACCCGTACGCGCCGACCGAGGGCGTCGCCGAAGGCCAGTGGTACCGCCTGGTGACGTCGATGTTCGCGCACCAGGAGATCTGGCACATCGCGTTCAACATGCTGGGTCTGTGGTGGCTCGGCGGTCCGCTGGAAGCCGCGCTCGGCCGCGCCCGCTATCTCGCGCTCTACGTCCTCTCGGGCCTGGCCGGCAGCGCGCTCACCTATTTCCTGGTCGGTCCGAGCGACCCCTCGCTCGGGGCCTCCGGAGCGATCTTTGGTCTGCTCGGCGCCACCGCGGTCCTGATGCGGCGCCTGAACTACGACATGCGCCCGGTCATCGCGCTGCTCGCGCTGAACATGCTCTTCACGTTCACCTGGCCCGACATCGCCTGGCAGGCGCACGTCGGCGGTCTGGTCGCCGGTGTCGCGATCGCGTACGGGATGGTGCACGCGCCCCGCGAGCGGCGGGAGCTCGTGCAGTGGGGGACCTGTGCCGTGGTGTTGATCGTGGTCCTGGCGGCTGTGCTCATCAGGACCGCTCAGCTCGGCTGACGGTCATTGTTGTCGTCCGATGGTCACGGTTGTCCACAGCGTGTGCCCATGCTTGTGCATTCTGTGGGGAACAACAGTGCCCCTTGTCGCTGACCTGGGTTTCCCCAGGAAGCGCAAGGGGCCTGTGAGGGCTTGCATGTCGATCAGCCAGTCATACCGGCGTCAACGTTCGGGAAGTTATCCACAGATCGTCTTTCTTTTCCCCAGCCGAGGCCGGGATGTGGATAGCGCTGTGGATAACTCAGGGCAAGGCTTGCGCGCGGCCCTGTGGGAACCGCGCTACTTCCACTGGGTGGAGACGCCGAACCCCGCGGCGATGAAGCCGAAGCCGACCACGATGTTCCAGTTGCCCAGCGGGTCGATCGGCAGCTTGCCGTCGGTGACGTAGAAGACGACGATCCAGGCGAGCCCGATGAGGAACATCGCTAGCATCACCGGTGCCACCCAGCTACGGCTGGTCAGCTTGATGTTCGTCGCCTTCTTCGCGGGCGGCGTGTAATCGTCGGCCTTCTTGCGGATCCGTGACTTCGGCACGAGGGTCTCTCCTGTCGATACGGGGAGCTGAGCCCTCCCCCGGGCGTCCGTTAGCGTAGTGCTTCCGCGGCGCTGAAGGAGATAAGGGTACGTTGAGCAATTCTGCCGACTCCCCCGCAGGTCCGGGTCGACGTCCTCGCTGGCGGCCGGTCCGGCTGCTCACGGCCGCCGTTTTCGCGCTCGCGGGCCTCATCTTCTTCACCAGCTTCAACACGGCCAAGGGCACGAACATCCGCACCGACGCCTCTCTGCTGAAGCTCTCCGACCTGATCGAGGAGCGCAGCCACAAGAACGGCAAGCTCGACGAGTCCAACGGCACCCTGCGCGACGACGTCGAGTCCCTGGCCGAGCGCGACAACGGCGGCACCAAGGCCGACGACGCGCGGCTCAAGGCACTGGAGAAGAACGCGGGCACCAAGAAGCTCAGCGGTGAGGCCGTCTCCGTCACCCTCGCCGACGCCCCGCCGAACGCCACCGCCAAGCTCCCCGGCTACCCCGAGCCCCAGCCCAACGACCTGGTCATCCACCAGCAGGACCTCCAGGCCGTGGTCAACGCGCTCTGGCAGGGCGGCGCCGAGGGCATCAAGGTCATGGACCAGCGGCTCATCTCCACCAGCGCCGTGCGCTGCGTGGGAAACACCCTGATCCTCCAGGGCCGCGTCTACTCGCCGCCGTACAAGGTGACGGCGGTCGGCGACCCCGAGAAGCTCAAGACGGCGCTCGCCGCGTCTCCGGAGATCCAGAACTACATGCTGTACGTGAACGCGTACGGCCTCGGCTGGAAAGTCGATGACGACGGGGCGATGACTCTTCCCGGCTACTCGGGCACAGTGGATCTCCACTACGCGAAGCCCGTGGAGTAAGCCGCTGGGGGAGCCTGTGTCGGTGCGAGTGCTCGTCAGGACGTTCAGCGAACTGTGCATCACCGTCGGCACGCTGATCGTGCTCTTCGTGGTGTACGTCCTGTTCTGGACCGGCGTGAAGGCCGACAACGCCATGGACAGCCAGATCGACACGCTCCAGGACCAGTGGGCGCAGGGTTCGGTGCCCGCGCGCACGGACGGCGAGTCCTCGGAGGCGTCGTCCCCGAAGAAGCCTGCCCCCTACGAGGACGGCAAGCCCTTCGCCGTCATGTACATCCCGCGGTTTGGTTTCACGTGGAACAAGCCGGTGCTCGAGGGCACGGGGACCGACATCCTTAAGAAGGGGCTCGGTCACTACGGGGACACCGCGCAGCTCGGCCAGCGCGGCAACTTCTCCGTGGCCGGCCACCGCCGCACCTACGGAGACCCGTTCAAGGACTTCCCGAAGCTGCGCCCGAACGACCCCGTGATCCTGACCGACGGCACCACGTGGTTCACGTACCGCATCGACAAGAAGCCCTACAAGACGCTGCCCGGCGACACCGGCGTCATCGACGCGGTTCCGCGCAAGTCGGGGTTCGATGGTCCAGGCCGTTACCTCACACTTACGACCTGTGAGCCAGAGTGGGGCCACAGCCACCGGTTGATCGTCTGGGCGCACCTCGATGCCACCCAGCCCGTCGAGGCCGGGAAACCAGAGGCACTGCGCCGTTAGTCTGGTGCCGTACGGCTACGGAAGGGACGGCATGTACGGCTGGATCTGGCGGCATCTGCCGGGAAACGCATGGGTGAGGGCGCTGCTTTCGCTGATGCTCGTCTTCGCTGTGGTCTACGTGCTCTTCCAGTACGTCTTCCCCTGGGCCGAGCCGCTGCTCCCCTTCAACGATGTGACGGTGGACGGCCAGTGAGTACCGACGGACGCCCGACCCGCATCCTCGTCGTCGACAACTACGACAGCTTCGTCTTCAACCTCGTCCAGTACCTGTACCAGCTGGGTGCGGAGTGCGAGGTCGTGCGCAACGACGAGGTCGAGCTGCGCCACGCGCAGGACGGCTTCGACGGCGTCCTGCTGTCGCCCGGACCCGGCACGCCCGAGCAGGCAGGCGTCTGCGTGGACATGGTGCGGCACTGCGCCGGCACCGGGGTGCCCGTGTTCGGCGTCTGCCTCGGCATGCAGTCGATGGCGGTGGCGTACGGCGGAGTGGTGGACCGCGCGCCGGAGTTGCTGCACGGCAAGACGTCTCCCGTGGTGCACGAGGGCAAGGGCGTCTTCGCCGGCCTTCCGTCGCCGTTCATCGCGACGCGTTACCACTCGCTCGCTGCCGAGCCGGCCACGGTTCCGGCCGAGCTCGAGGTGACCGCGCGTACGCAGGACGGCATCATCATGGGCCTGCGCCACCGTGAACTGCCGGTCGAGGGCGTGCAGTTCCACCCCGAGTCGGTGCTCACCGAGCACGGCCACCACATGCTCGCCAACTGGCTGGTGGAGTGCGGGGACGCCGGGGCGGTCGGTCGGTCGAGTGGTCTTGCCCCGGTGGTGGGCAGGGCCACGGCGTGACCGCCTTGCGCCCCGAGCGCGATTCCTCAGGCCTGCCGTACGACGACCAGTACGCGTCGTACGGGGAGCAGGGGGCGTCCGAGGAGCTCGGGGCGTTCGAGGCGGCCGTGGACCACCTCGCCGACCCGCTGACCGATCCGCTGCCGGGTCAGCACCCTTCGCCGTGGTTCCGCAGCGGGCCCGCCGAGCCGGAGCCGCAGCCGACCCCGCAGCCGGAGCAGCGGCAGGAGCAGGAGTGGTACGACCCCGCGGGGTACGCCCGCGACTGGCAAGGGGTGCGGGAGCCGACGTACGAGGAGCTGTACGGCGCGTACGCCCCGCAGCAGCCGACTCCGGCGTACGAACCGATACCGGAGGCCGTGCAGCCGCAGCCACGCCCCCAGCCGCCGGTGGACGACGAGACGGTAGGGCTGCGGACGGCGGACACGCGCCGAATAGTCGATCCACACTCCGATCCGCACTCTGAATCACACTCTGAATCACACTCCGAATCGCACTCCGAATCGGACCCCGAGCAGGAGCGCCCCCCGGAGCGCCCCGCGGAGGGTGGCCGGGCCGCCCGCCGCAAAGCTGCCAAGAAGGGCGCTCCCCGCGCCGCCACAGGCTCTGCGGGAGCATCGGCCGCCCCTCTCTCCCGCGTGGAGGCCCGCCGCGCCGAGCGCGCCCGCAGGCCCTCCGCCGGCGCCGTGCTGAGCCGGGGCATCGGTGAACTGTTCATCACCGTGGGCGTGCTGATGCTGCTCTTCGTCACGTACCAGCTGTGGTGGACGAACATCCGCGCCCATCAGCAGGCCAACGGCGCCGCCAGCGACCTCCAGGAGGAGTGGGCGAAGGGCAAGGGCAAGCCGGGCGCCTTCGAGCCGGGACAGGGCTTCGCGCTCCTTCACATCCCCCGCCTCGACGTGGTCGTGCCGATCGCCGAGGGCATCGACAAGTCGAAGGTCCTGGACCGCGGCATGGTCGGCCACTACAACGAGGGCGGCACCAAGACGCCCATGCCGGACGCCAAGAAGGGCAACTTCGCGGTCGCCGGGCATCGCAACACCCATGGTGAGCCGTTCCGGTACATCAACCAGCTCGAACCGGGCGATCCCATCATCGTGGAGACGCAGGACAAGTACTTCGTCTACAAGATGGCGAGCATCCTGCCGCAGACCCAGCCCAGCAACACCTCGGTGATCGGTCCTGTCCCTCCGGGGTCGGGCTTCACCAAAGAGGGCCGGTACATCACACTGACCACCTGCACCCCGGAATTCACGAGTAAGTATCGAATGATCGTCTGGGGCAAGATGGTCGAGGAACGACCGCGCAGCAAGGGCAAACCGAGCGCGCTCGTCAATTAGAACGGTGAGAACGGGGCGGAACCAGTGGCAGCCACGACCGACAACGACGAGGAGCAGACCGAGGAGCGGTCCGAGGAGCAGGCCGAAAAGCCCGCGCCCTCCCGCACACCACGGCCACGGGGACGCGGCCCCATCGCCGCGGCGGTCAGCGTCTTCGGCGAACTCCTCATCACCGCGGGCCTGGTGCTCGGCCTCTTCGTCGTCTACTCCCTGTGGTGGACCAACGTCGTCGCGGACCGCGAGGCGCACAAGCAGGGCGACAAGGTGCGCGACCGCTGGGCGGGCGGCCCGGGGGCACTGAACACCAAGGACGGCATCGGCTTCCTCCACGTCCCCGCGATGGGCGGCGAAATCCTGGTCACCAAGGGCACGAGCAGCAAGGTGCTCAACCACGGTGTCGCCGGTTACTACGAGGACCCGATCAAGTCGGCTCTCCCGCAGGACAAGGAAGGCAACTTCACGCTGGCCGCGCACCGCGACGGGCACGGCGCGAAGTTCCACAAGATCGACAAGATCAAGAAGGGCGACGCGATCGTCTTCGAGTCCCGGGACAAGTGGTACGTCTACAAGGTGTACTCGACGCTCCCGGAGACGTCGAAGTACAACGTGAACGTCCTGAACCCGGTCCCGAAGGAATCGGGCGCGAAGAAGCCGGGCCGCTACATCACCCTGACGACGTGCACGCCGGTCTACACGTCCAACTACCGCTACGTGGTCTGGGGCGAGCTGGAGCGCGTCGAAAAGGTCGACAACAAGCGCACGCCGCCGGCCGAGCTTGGCTGAAGGCAACACGATGTGGAAGGCCCGTAGTCGCAACATCCTCTTGCGACTACGGGCCTTCCACCGCCTTCGTGACGCTACCTCAGTGTCGCCCGTGTCCTGTTACGGCGTCCCAGATCTCCGACTGCCGTCACCTCGGCGTGAACTACCCTGTGGGCGTGCCGAGGCATGGAACGAAGGTGGACAACGCCCGACTGGGGGGACAGAAAATTATTCACCGAATCCCCGAGTCGCAGAATCCATGGGGTGGGGAGCTAAAGCCTCTTGTAGCTGTGAACAGCGAAGCCCGATTGAGCATCCAGATTGGTAAAATCCCAATACGAGTCGTAATGGGTGTCCGACGCGCAATTCTTATCCGGATAGTATCGGACCTTGTGGTCGTTCTTATGCTCCACTGACCGCACCCGGACGTCGAGGTAGCATGTTCCTTTATGGAGTCCCGAAGTCGTCTTCTGGCCTGCATAGTTCTTCCCTGACCAGGTGCACATCTTAGATGAGCAGGACGGGGCTGCATAGGCAGAGTTTGCGACGCCGACGACGAGGGTCCCGGAAAATACAGTCGCGAGTAGCGCCGTGGTGATCTTCTTGTTCATTATCCCCCTAGGTTGAGGTGACAGTTATTGATTTGGTCGTGTCACCTACCTCAATAATGCCAGAGAAGCGTAGCACGAGGGGAGATTGCTCTCCTAGTGGAGGCTGGATTCCTCTATTCTTTGACGGAATACAGTGCAGCCCTGACCTGCTTTAAGTGAGCGGGCCAGGGCCTGTATCTCGTGCGTCGTTGGGGTCAGTCCTCCTCGTTACGGGAGAAGCCCATGCCGCCTTCGATGAGACCGCCTCCGTTGCCCCCGCCGTTGTCGCCGTTGTTCCCGCCTGCCGTGGTCAGGTTGACCGCGCTGCCGGGTTCGGCCTCTTCGTTGGCGGAGGGCTGGGAGAGGACCACGAGGGCGTTGTCGTCCTGCGGGCCGGTGATGGTGCCGACCGTCAGACCCGCGTCCTCGATGGCCTTGCGGGCGTCCTTGAGCTTCTGGCCGGCGAGGGTGGGCACGGTGGCCTTCTCGGGGGCCTTGGCGACCTTCAGCGTGACCGTGGAGTTCGGGTCGGCCTCGGTCTGCGGGGCGAGGCTCTGCGAGAAGACCTTGCCGGGGTCGACGTCGGCGTTCTCTTCTTCCTCGCACGTACCGACGAGGTCGTTGCTCTCCAGTTGGGCCTTGGCCTCGTCGCAGGTCTTGCCGGAGACGTCGGGGACCACGGACTTGGCGGCCTCCTTGGCTACCTCAAGGGTGATCTTGCTGCCCTTCTCCACCTCGGTACCGAAGACCGGGTCCGAGTCGAGGACCTCGTCCGGCGTACCGGAGGACTCCACAGGCTTGATGTTCACGTCGAACTGGTACTTGTCGCTCTGGAGCTTGTCCGTGGCGGCTTCGACGTCCAGGCCGACGACCTTCGGCACCGCGACCTTCCGCGCCCCCGTGGACACCGTCACGCTGATCGTGTCGCCCTTGGTGACCGTGGCGTTCGCGCCCGGGTCCTGGGCGCAGATCTCGCCCTTCGGGTACTTCTCGCACGGCTTGTGCTCGGAGTCGTCGAGCACGAGATCCACGTTCTTGGCCGACTTCTTGGCGTCGGCGAGCTTCTCGCCGACGAAGTTGGGGGCCTTGATCGAATCGCTGCCGCCGCCCCCGGTGAAGGCCCACTTCCCGATCAGGATCGCGCCCACCAGGACAAGGAGACCCGCGACCACCAGGAGGATCGTGGAGGTGTTGCTCTTCTTCGGGCGGCGGCGCGAGTGGTCGTCGTAGCCGTCGTCCGGGCCGACCGGCGGCATCATCGACGTCTGGCCGCCGCCGTTCTGCGGGCGCAGCATCGCCGTCTGCTGGTCGTCCGGGTGGCCGCCGTAGCCGACCGCGCCCATGGCGGCGGTCGCCTGGACGGGCTGGCCGTCGAGGCAGGCCTCGATGTCGGCGCGCATCTCGTCGGCCGACTGGTAGCGGTAGTCCGGGTCCTTGGTGAGGGCCTTCAGGACGATGGCGTCCATCTCCGGCGTGATCTCGCCGTCGAAGACGCTGGGGGCCTGCGGCTCTTCCCGTACATGCTGGTAGGCCACCGCGACCGGGGAGTCGCCCACGAACGGCGGGCGCACCGTGAGGAGTTCGTAGAGCAGGCAGCCCGTCGAGTAGAGGTCGCTTCGCGCGTCCACCTGCTCGCCCTTGGCCTGCTCCGGCGAGAGGTACTGCGCGGTGCCGATGACCGCCGCCGTCTGCGTCATCGTCATCCCGGAGTCGCCCATGGCGCGGGCGATGCCGAAGTCCATGACCTTGACCTGGCCGTTGCGCGTCAGCATGACGTTCGCGGGCTTGATGTCGCGGTGGACGATGCCGTTGCGGTGCGAGTACTCCAGAGCCTGGAGGATGCCGATGGTCATCTCCATGGCGCGCTCGGGCAGCAGCTTGCGCCCGGAGTGCAGCAGCTCACGCAGGGTGGACCCGTCGACGTACTCCATCACGATGTACGGGATGGAGACCCCGTCCACGTAGTCCTCGCCGGTGTCATAGACCGCGACGATCGCAGGATGGTTGAGCGAGGCGGCCGACTGGGCCTCACGGCGGAACCGGGCCTGGAACGACGGATCACGCGCGAGGTCGACCCGCAGCGTCTTCACCGCCACGGTGCGTCCGAGGCGGGTGTCGTGCGCGAGGTAAACCTCCGCCATCCCGCCTCGGCCGAGCACCTGGCCCAGCTCGTACCGCCCGCCGAGGCGACGCGGCTCTTCCATAGCTATTCCAGCCCTCTCCGTCAGTCCTGACCGCACCCTTGTGTGGTCCGGCGGTGTGCTGTCCGGGCATACCGTACCCGGCTCGCCTTACGAGACCCGGCCGCCACCGTCACCCGATACAGGACCGGTATCGCAACGTGCACTGATGTGAAGAAGCCGTGACGCGGGTCACTTCTTGCTGTCGAGAACCGCCTGCATCACGCTCTTGGCGATGGGGGCGGCCAGACCGCCACCGGAGATGTCGTCGCGGCCCGCCTTGCTGTCCTCGACGACGACGGCGACGGCCACCGGCGAACCGGAGTCGGTCTTGGCGTAGCTGATGAACCAGGCGTAGGGGTTCTCGCTGTTGTCGACGCCGTGCTGGGCCGTACCGGTCTTGCCGCCGACGGTCACGTCGGGGATCTTGGCGTTCGTGCCGGTGCCGTCGTTGACGACCGTCTCCATCATGTCCTGGAGCTTCTGCGCGTTCTCCTCGGAGAGCGGCCGGCTCATCTCCTTGGGCGAGTGCTTCTCGATCACGTCCAGGTTCGGCGCCTGCAGCTCGTCGACCATGTACGGCTCCATCAGCTTGCCGTCATTGGCGATGGCCGAGGCGACCATGGCCATCTGCAGCGGCGTCGCGGCCGTCTCGAACTGGCCGATGGAGGAGAGCGCAGTCTGCGGCCTGTCCATCTTCTCGGGGAAGACGGATGCGTTCGAGCGGACCGGCACGAACTGCTCCGCGTTGAAGCCGAACTTCTCGGCCGTCTCGGTCATCTTGTCCTTGCCGAGGTCCGAGCCGATCTTGCCGAAGACGGTGTTGCAGGACACCCGCAGTGCCTCACGCAGCGAGGCGTTCTTGCAGGGGATGTTGCCCTCGTTCGGCAGCGGCTGTGTGGTGTCGGGCATCGTCCAGGGCAGCGGGGACTTGGTGGGCGCGTCGATGTCGTCGTACAGACCGTGCTCCAGGGCCGCCGCGGCGGTCACCGCCTTGAAGGTGGAGCCCGGCGGGTACGTCTCGCGCAGCGCGCGGTTGAGCATCGGCTTGTCTTTGTCCTTGTCCAGCTTCTGGAAGGCCTTGCCGTCCGCACCGGCGAAGGTGGAGGGGTCGTACGACGGCGCGGAGGCCAGCGCCAGGATCGCGCCCGTGGACGGGTCGATCGCGGCGACCGCACCCTTGCCGAGGCCCTTGAGGCCGTTGTACGCGGCCTTCTGCGCGGAGGTGTTGAGGGTCGTGACGACGTTGCCGCCCTCCTTCTTCTCGCCGGTCAGCATGTCCAGGCTGCGGCGGAAGAAGAGACGGTCGTCGTTACCGGTCAGGATGCCGTCCTCGATGGACTCCAGCTGGGTCGCGCCTACGCTCTGCGACGCGAAGCCGGTGACCGGGGACCACATGGAGCCGTTCGAGTACGTCCGCTGGTACTTGAGGTCGTTGCCGTCGCCCGACTCCTTGGAGCCGGTGACCGGCTTGCCGTTCACGATGATGTTGCCGCGCGGGGTGGCGTAGCGCTCGATGGTGACGCGGCGGTTCTTCTCGTCCTTGGCGAGAGTGTCCGCCTGGACGTACTGGAGCCAGTTGTCCCGGACGATCAGGGCAAGGATGAGGAACCCGCAGAAGACCGCGATCCGGCGCAGGGGCTTGTTCACGGTCGGACCACCTGGGTCATCTCGGCGTCGGGGTTCGGGGCGGGGGCGGGCGCCGGTCGGCGCGCGGTATCGCTGATGCGGATGAGGATTCCGATCAGCGCCCAGTTGGCGATCACCGATGATCCGCCGTACGCGAGGAAGGGCATGGTCATACCGGTCAGCGGGATCAGGCTCATGACGCCGCCGGCGACCACGAAGACCTGGATGGCGAAGGCGCCGGACAGACCGATCGCGAGCAGCTTGCCGAACGGGTCGCGGGCGGCGAGGGCGGTGCGCACACCGCGTTCCACGATCAGGCCGTAGATCATCAGGATCGCCATGATTCCGGCGAGGCCGAGCTCCTCGCCGAAGGTGGCGAGGATGAAGTCCGAGTTGGCGGCGAACTTGATGAGGTCGGAGTTGCCCTGGCCGAGGCCGGTCCCGAGCGTGCCGCCGGAGCCGAAGGCCCACAGGGCCTGCATGGCCTGCTCGGAGTGGCCGACCACACCGTCCTGGCTCAGCGTGTACTCGCGCATGGGGTCGAGCCACGCGTCGACGCGCTGCTTGACGTGCGGCTCGAAGGAGGCGACGCCGACCGCGCCGACCGCGGACATCAGCAGACCGAACACGATCCAGCTGGTGCGCTCCGTGGCGACGTAGAGCATGACGACGAACATGCCGAAGAACAGCAGGGACGTACCGAGGTCCGTCTCGAAGACCAGGATCAGGATCGAGATGATCCAGACGACCACGATGGGGCCCAGGTCACGGCCACGCGGCAGGTACAGGCCCATGAAGCGGCGGCTGGCCAGGGCCAGGGCGTCGCGCTTCACCATGAGATAGCCCGCGAAGAAGATCGCGATGACGATCTTCGCGAACTCACCGGGCTGGATGGAGAAACCGCCGACGCGGATCCAGATCTTGGCGCCGAACACGTTCATGCCGAGGCCGGGGACCAGGGGCAGCAGCAGCAGGATGATGGCGCCGACCATCGAAATGTACGTATAGCGCTGCAGGACGCGGTGGTCCTTGAGGAAGATGAGGACGCCGACGAACAGGGCGATGCCGATCGCGGAGTACATCAGCTGGTTCGGCGCCGCGGCACTGAAGTTGGGCAGCTGTTGCAGCCGCTTCGACTGGTCGAGTCGCCAGATGACGACCAGACCGAGGCCGTTGAGCAGCGTCGCCAGGGGCAGCAGCAGCGGATCGGCGTACGGCGCGAACTTGCGCACCACGAAGTGCGAGATGCCGGCGAGGAGACCGAGCCCCGCCCCGTACCCGAGCATGCCTGTGGGCAGTTCGCCGTCGATCGCCAGGCCTACGTTGATGTAGGCGAACAGCGGGATGACGACGGCGAACGCGAGGAGCGCGAGCTCGGTGTTGCGCCTGCTCGGCGCCCCGATCGCGCCGATGGTCGACGTATGTGTAGTGCTACTGCTCATGGCGTGCAAAGGCCCCCAACGGCTGCTTACTGCTTACCGCACAGTGGGACCAGCTTCTCCTCGTCCTCGGAGAAGCTGGGGCCGGGTGTGGGAGTCGGTGCGGTCTTGGACTTGTTCTTGTCGGTCGTGTCGTTCTTGTCGTTCTTGTCCGCCGGGTCGGTCGGATCGTCGGTGGGAGCCTTGGCGGCCAGGCCGGTCGTGCCGCCCGCCTCGCCCTCGCCGGGCTTGGCGTTCTCCCGCTCGGCCTTGCGGCGCTCGGCTTCCTTCTCGCAGGCCGAAGCCTGCAGACCCAGCTCCTCGATCTTGCTCTTGGCGTCGTCGCGGTTGCCCTCGGCGATGGTCGCCTCGACCTGCTTGCGCTGGTACGGCGGCAGGTACTTGAGTTCGATCTTGGGGTAGTCCTCTTCGACCTTCGACAGGCTGACCCACGCGAGGTCCTGGTCGATGCCGCGGTACAGAGCGACGTTGTTCTCGTTCGTGCCTACGAAGTACTGGGTCTGGGTCCAGCGGTAGCCGCCGTACAGGCCGCCGCCGATGACCGCCAGGGCGAGCACGGTGTAGAGCGATCTCTTGAGCCACTTGCGGCCGCCGCCGCGCTTCACGAAGTCCTCGTCGCTGTACGCGCCGAAGTTCGACTCGGGAACGTACCCCGTCGTGTCACCGCTGCCGGGCGGCCCGAAGCCGCCTCCGGAGGGCTGCGGCGGCACCGGACGGCCGAGGCCGGACGCGCGGCCCGCAGGGGTCTGCATGGCGCCGTCGTCCTGCGCCTGGAGCTGGTTCTCGGCGACCGCGCCGACGACCACGGGGGTGTCGGAGAGCTGTCCCGCGAGGGTGTCGCCACTGTCGATGTCCAGGACATCGGCGACGATCACCGTGATGTTGTCGGGGCCGCCGCCGCGCAGCGCGAGCTGGATGAGCTCCTGCACGGTCTCCTGGGGGCCCTGGTAGCTCGCGAGGGTGTCTTCCATCGTCTGGTGCGAGACGACGCCGGAGAGACCGTCCGAGCAGATCAAGTAGCGGTCGCCGGAGCGGACTTCACGGATGGAGAGGTCCGGTTCGACGTGCTCACCACTGCCGAGCGCGCGCATCAGCAAGGAGCGCTGCGGGTGGGTGGTGGCTTCTTCCTCGGTGATCCGGCCCTCGTCGACGAGACGCTGCACCCAGGTGTGGTCCTGGGTGATCTGCGTCAGGACGCCGTCCCGCAGGAGGTAGGCACGTGAGTCGCCGACGTGCACGAGGCCGAGGCGCTGACCCGTCCACAGCAGGGCGGTCAGGGTGGTCCCCATGCCCTCGAGCTGGGGGTCCTCCTCGACCATCAGGCGCAGTTGGTCGTTGGCCCGCTGCACGGCGGTGCCGAGCGACGTGAGGATGTCCGATCCCGGTACGTCGTCGTCGAGGGTGACGAGCGTCGAGATCACCTCGGAGCTCGCCACCTCACCCGCGGCCTGGCCCCCCATGCCGTCGGCGATCGCGAGGAGACGCGGACCGGCATAGCCGGAGTCCTCGTTCCCCTCCCGGATCATGCCTTTGTGCGATCCGGCGGCGAAGCGCAAAGACAGACTCATGCGCACCTCGCCCGTCGGCTCCGGGTACATCCGCACGGTGCCCACCCTCCGGTCGGGAGCGCGCTGGCGTCCAGTGTGTGGACCGCGTCGGCTCGCTCGCTCCGCTCGCTCATTGTCGTACTACTTCCGCAGCTCGATGACGGTCTTGCCGATGCGGATCGGCGCGCCCAGCGGAACGGGCGTCGGGGTGGTGAGTCGGGTCCGGTCCAGATACGTGCCGTTGGTGGACCCGAGATCCTCGACGATCCACTGGCCGTCACGGTCCGGGTAGATCCTGGCATGCCTGCTTGACGCGTAGTCGTCGTCGAGCACGATCGTCGAATCGTGTGCCCTGCCCAGCGAGATCGTCTGGCCCTGCAGGGCGACCGTCGTGCCCGCCAGGATCCCTTCGGATACGACCAGCTTGCTGGGGGCGCCACGGCGCTGCCGCCCGCCGCCCTGCTGCTGGCGCTGGGGAGGCGGTGTTGCCGCCTGCTGTTGCTGGCGTGCGGCCTGCTGCGGTCGCGCGTTCTCACGGCGCGAGCCGCGCTGTGTGACGCGCGTACCGAACAGGTCGCTGCGGATGACCTGGACGGCCACGATCACGAACAGCCACAGAACGGCTAGGAAACCCAGCCGCATGACCGTCAGGGTCAGCTCTGACATTGCCCCCGCTTCACCCTTCGGCTTGCCGGTAAACGATGGTGGTTTGGCCCACGACGATCCGCGAGCCGTCGCGGAGCGTAGCGCGGGTGGTGTGCTGCCCGTCTACCACGATGCCGTTGGTAGACCCGAGATCCTGGATCGTCGAGGGCGTTCCGGTCCGGATCTCACAGTGCCGGCGCGATACGCCGGGGTCGTCGATCCGCACATCGGCGTCGGTGCTGCGTCCCAGCACCAGCGTCGGGCGGGAGATCTGATGGCGATTGCCGTTGATCTCGATCCAGCGCCGCACCTGCGCACCCGGAAGAGGCCCTGCGCCGGGCCCCGCGCCTTGCCCCTGGGGGCGGCTCGGTGCCGGTGAGGCCCCGCCGGGACGGCCGCCGGGCGGCGGCGAGGCGGGCATGGGGGGAGGCGCGCTGGAGGGCTGTGGGTAGCCGTAGCCGCCGCCTGCGCCGCCCGCGGGGGGGCCGGCGGGCCGCTGGCCGGCACCGCCGGGGCCCGAGGGGCCGCCGGGAGCGCGCTCCGGGCTCTGCGAGGTGCTGGACGCGAGCGTGCGGCTGCGCACTCGGTACAGACCCGTGTCGAGATCCTCGGCCTTCTCCAGGTGGACCTTGATGGGGCCCATGAAGCTGTACCGCTGCTGCTTGGCGTACTCGCGGACCATCCCGGAGAGCTCGTCGCCGAGCTGCCCGGAGTAGGGGCTCAGGCGCTCGAAGTCGGGCGCGCTGAGCTCCACGATGAAGTCATTGGGAACGACGGTCCGCTCGCGGTTCCAGATCGTCGCGTTGTTGTCGCACTCGCGCTGCAGGGCGCCGGCGATCTCGACGGGCTGGACCTCGGACTTGAACACCTTGGCGAAGGTGCCGTTGACGAGACCTTCGAGTCGCTGCTCGAACTTCTTCATGACTCCCATGGGGCACCTCCTCCGTCGTAGTCATCCTGGTACTGCTTACTGATCGTATCCACGCGCCGGGAAATCGGCTGGTTCCCCCTGTCCGCCCAGTCGATGAGTGTCGCCTCTCACAAGGCATGCCCGCACCAGGGTTCCGGGATCCTTCCGGGTTCCTCTCAGGCTCCTCTACCAGGGATCGTAGAGGGGGCCTCAAACCAGTGTCCCGCACCCGAGTGCGGAGCTTCGCCGTGTACGGCGGAAGTCGGTCGGTCCTGCCCTCATCTCTACGGATCACCTGGGCAGGTGCCCCCGAATACGGATGTGAATCCACCCTCTCCAGCGTGCTAATCTTCTGGATGTCGGAAGGCGCCCGCACCAAACAGTGTTCGCACACAGTGTTTGCACGGCGGTGAGGGACCCAGGGCAACACCCATGCGCGGGTGGCGGAATAGGCAGACGCGCTGGATTCAGGTTCCAGTGCCCGAAAGGGCGTGGGGGTTCAACTCCCCCCTCGCGCACCATGTGGAGCGGGTCTCCACCAGGATGAAAGTCCTGGTGGGGGCCCGCTTCTCGTTGTGCCGGGGCGGCTCTTGCTCGGGTCCTGGTGGCGGGGTGCTTGGTGCGGTGATGTATGTCACTGGCGGCTGTTCGGGGCGCCGGGTTGTCCACAGGCTGTGGGTTGTCCACAGGCGCTGACGCCTTTCGGCGCCCGGCGGTACCTTCATGCCAGGTGAGGCCCAGAAGGGCCTGCCTGTGCGGTCCGGACGGTGGGGGTGGTCATGGCGGGGATCAGCGGTGCGCGGCTGCCGTACGTGGAGGGGTTCGCGGAGTGGGGGGCGCGGGGGCCGGCGGGGGCTGCGGGGGCTGCGGGGTCGGGGGCTCCGGAGGCGTCGGGGGTTTCAGGGGCTTCGGGGGGTTCGCCGAAGCGGGAGGGGAAGGCGCTGCGGGCGCGCGTCAGCCGTGCCTCGCACGAGTGGTTCGTTGAGGACGACGACCGCCCCGGCCCGGTCGAGGCCGTGGAGGAGACCAACCGCAGCAGGCTCCCCGAGCTGACGCCGATCCGCGTGGGCAGGATGGCCGCTTCCCCCTTCGCCTTCATGCGCGGCGCCGCCGGTCTGATGGCGTACGACCTCGCGCGCACCCCTGTCACGGGGATAGGCGCCCAGATATGCGGTGACGCGCACGCGGCGAACTTCGGCCTGTACGCGGACGCGCGGGGCGGGCTCGTCATGGACCTGAACGACTTCGACGAGACGGGGCACGGGCCCTGGGAGTGGGACGTGAAGCGGCTCGCGGCCTCCCTCGTGCTCGCGGGGCGCGAGGCCGGGGCGAGCGAGGACGCCTGCAAGGAAGCGGCGTTCGACGCGGTGGGGGCGTACCGCCGCACGATGCGGCTGCTCGCGAAGCTGCCCGCGCTCGACGCGTGGAACGCCATCGCGGACGAGGAGTTGGTCTCGCACACGGACGCGCGGGATCTGCTCGGGACCCTGGAGAGCGTCTCCGAGAAGGCCCGGCACAACACGAGCGCCCGGTTCGCCGCCAAGTCGACCGAGCGGGTCGAGGGCGAGGGCGGCTGCGCGGCGCGGCGGCGCTTCGTCGACGCGCCTCCGGTGCTGCGTCGGATACCGGACGCGGAGGCTGCCGAGGTCGCCCGCGCGCTCGAGGAGTACGTGAGCACGCTGTCCGAGGACCGGCTGCCGCTGGTCGCGCGGTACGCGATACAGGACGTGGCGTTCCGCGTCGTGGGTACGGGGAGCGTGGGCCTGCGGTCCTACGTCGTGCTGCTCCTCGACCACCGGGGCGAGCCGCTGGTGCTCCAGGTCAAGGAGGCGCGGCCCTCCGTACTGCTTCCGCATCTGCCCACGGCGGGCTTCGAGGTGCCTGAGGTCGCGCACGAGGGGCATCGGGTGGTGCTCGGGCAGAAGCGGATGCAGGTGGTCAGCGACTTCCTGCTGGGGTGGACGACGGTGGCCGGGCGGGCCTTCCAGGTACGGCAGTTCAGGAACCGCAAGGGCAGCGTGGACCCGGCGGCACTGGCCGCCGACCAGATCGACGACTACGGCCGGATGACCGGAGCCCTGCTTGCCCGCGCGCACGCGCACAGTGCCGACCCGCGGCTGATCGCGGGGTATGTCGGAAAGAACGAAGAGCTGGACACGGCGGTGTCGGCGTTCGCGGTGGCGTACGCGAACCGTACGGAGGCGGATCACGGCGAGCTGGTGCGTGCGGTCAAGGAGGGGCGGGTGGCTGCGGAGGCGGGGGTGTGAGGAGAGGGACGCGCCGGGGTGCGCGGTGGGGGTGCCGTGCTGTGAGGGCTGTGTCCGGTTGTGCCGGGGTGTGGGGGCGCCGCGCGGGCGGGGCTGTGACGGGTGGGGATGCCGTGCGGGCGGGGCTGTGGCGTGGTGGCCTACGCTGGACGGGTGACGACCCCGGAAGCCGAGCCGACGCTGCCCCAGACGCCTGATCCCGATCCTGATCCCGGGACCGCTGGTCGTGAAGCTCCTGACGGGGCGGCGGGGCAGGATGGCGCCGCGCGGCCCGAGGAGCGGCTTGAGAAGGCGGTCCGGGCGGCCGAGCAGGCGCTGATCGAGTACGAGATCGCCGTCGAGACGTTCCGGGTCGAGGTGGAGAACTTCTCCCGGCTCCATCACCAGAAGCTCGGCCCGATGTACGCACGCCTCGACGAGCTGGACGCGGAGATCGCCGAGGCCCTCGCGGCCCGCAGCGGTGACCCGGAGGACCGGCGCAAGGCGGACGAGGCGCGGGCGCGGGTCATGCCGATGCCGGGCGTCGAAGAGCTGTTCCACGGCTGGATGGACGGTGACGGCCTCTATCCGGAAGCCGCCGCGATGCTGACCGATCAGTCGGTGCGGCCGCCGCAGCGGGTGCGGCCCAGCGACGAGGCCCGCAAGCTCTACCGCGAGCTCGTCCGCAAATCCCACCCCGACCTGGCCCAGGACGACCAGGAGCGCGGCCGCCGGGATGAGTTCATCACGCGGGTGAACGCCGCCTATGCCCGTGGTGACGAGGCCTTGCTGCGGGAGCTGTCCGATGAGTGGGCCGCGGGGCCGGTGCCCGAGCAGCGGTGGCCGAACAAGAGCGAAGAGCTCTACGCACGCCTCGAGTGGCTCTCCCAGCGCAAGGAACTGCTCACCCTGGTCGCCCGGGAGCTGGAGGAAGGGGCGATCGGCGCGATGCTGCGGATGGCGCCGGACGATCCGGACCAGCTCCTGGACGAGATCGCCGAGCAGCTCCTTGCGCAGGTCACCGAGCGCGAGGCCGAGCTCGCGCGGCTGAGCTCTTAGCCGGGCTTGCGCGGCTGAGCGCTTGGCCGGGCTTCTGCGGCTGACCTCTTAGTTGACCCCTCGGGCCGTCGGGTAGCGTCAGGGACATGGCTTTCGGATCTCACGTGCCCACGGTCGGTGTCGACGACCTCGCGAGCGGCGACTTTCTCCTTGACGTCCGTGAGGACGAGGAATGGCAGGCGGGCCACGCCGCGGGTGCGTTGCACATCCCGATGAGCGAGTTCGTCTCGCGCTTCGGCGAGTTGACGGAGGCCGCGCCGCAGGACGGCAAGGTCAACGTCATCTGCCGGGTCGGCGGACGGTCGGCGCAGGTCGCCATGTACCTCGTCCAGCAGGGGATCGACGCCGTGAACGTCGACGGCGGCATGCAGAGCTGGGAGGCCGCGGGCCGGCCCGTCGTCGACGACAAGGGCCAGCCGGGCACCGTGGTCTAGTTCGGCCCGAGCCTTTGAGGGCTGCTGCTTCAGCTCTGCTGCCTCAGCCGAGGGGGTGGGCGGCGAGCAGGTCGCCCAGGATCTCCTCGTGCGCCGCTGCCGGGCCGAGGGACAGCTCGAGCTGCTTGGCCCACGCGTGATAGCGGTGCAGGGGGTAGTCGGTGTCGGAGCCGAAGCCGCCGTGCAGGTGCTGGGCCGTCTGTACGACCCTGCGTACCCCGTCCGACGCCCAGATCTTGGCGACGGACACATCGCCCGTGGCGGGCAGGGCGCCGCTCGCACCGGTGCCGATGCGCCAGGCGGCCTGCCAGAGGGTGACCTCCATCGCGCGCAGGTCGATGTAACGGTCGGCCGCCTGCACCGCCACGGCCTGGAAGGTGGCCACGGGGAAGCCGAACTGCTCGCGCTTTCCGGTGTATTCGCTGGTCATGCTCAGCACCGCTTCGCCGAGGCCGAGCGCGAGGGCACAGGTCCCGGTGGTGAGCAGATCGCGCAGCCACTCCCAGGCGCCGTCGGCCTCGATGACGTCGGAGCCGGCGATTCGTACCGAACTCAGGCTGAGCTCGCCGAGGCGCTCACCGCTCGTGGACACCTGCTCGGCGAGACCGAGGCCCTCGTGGACGCGGGGGACCAGGGCGAGGACGGACCTGCCGGCGGATGTGTGGGCGGGCACGACGATGTGGTCGGCGGTCTGCGCCCAGGGCACGGCTGTCTGCGTGCCGTCGAGCAGCCAGCCGTCGCCGTCCTGCCGGGCGGTGACGGAGAGTTCGGCGGGGTCGTGCCCGCTGCGGCCGTTCGCCGCGACGGTCAGGACGAGCTCTCCCCGGCCGGCCTTCGGCAGGATGCGCTGCTTCAGCTCCGCGCTGCCGTACGTCCGCACGGCGTACGCGGCTGCGCTGCTCTCCAGGAGCGGGACCCGGGCGAGCTTCTTCGCCGATTCGCGCAGGACCAGGCAGAGCGCGGTGGCGTCCAGGCCCGCACCGCCGTGCTCGGGGTCGAGGAGCAGGCTCAGGAGGTCGGCTCCGGCGAGCTTGGCCCACAGCGCGCGGTCGAAGTCCTCGGCGACGGCGCCCGGCACGAGGGCGGGGCTCGGCACTCCGTCGGCGGCGACGGAGGCGAAGACCGCCTTCGCCGCCTCGACGGCCGCCTGCTGTTCCTCGGTGAAGGTGAAGTCCACTGCTTGTCCTCCCGTGCACCGGCCCGACGGCTCTGTATCTGAGGCGCCTGCTGTCTCTGAGGCGCCCGCTGTTACGCCCACTGTTTCTGACGGGTCGTCAAGATAGAACAGGTTCTATGGGAAGGGAACAGCGCCGGGGCGGGCAGTACGGGTACGGGCGTCTCAGCGGTCGAAGTCCAGCTCCACCGTGTCCGTGGCCGGATGCGACTGGCACGCGAGCACGTACCCCGCCTCTGTCTCTTCCGGCTCCAGCGCGAAGTTGCGGTTCATCCGCACCTCGCCCGAGACCCGGAAGGCCCGGCAGGTCCCGCACACGCCGCCCTTGCAGGCGTACGGAGCGTCCGCGCGGTTGCGCAGAACCGTGTCGAGGAGGGACTCCCCGTCCTGGACCGGCCAGGTGCCGGAGCGGCCGTCGAGCGTCACCGTCACGGTGCTGTTCGCGGGGGCGGCCGAGGTGGTGGCGGGCGCCGGTGAGGTGAGGCCGTCGTCCACGTGGAATATCTCCTCGTGGATGCGCTCGCGCGGCACGCCCAGGCGGCGCAGGGTCTTCTCCGCTCCCTGGACCAGGCCGAAGGGGCCGCACAGGAACCAGCCCGCCACCTCGTCGACGGGCAGGAGCGCGGGCAGCAGGCTGCCGAGCCGCTCCTCGTCGAGCCGTCCGGAGTCGAGCCCCGATTGCTGCTCCTCGCGGGAGAGCACCGTGACCAGCTGGAACCGCTCGGGCCAGCGGTCCTTGAGGTCGGCGACCTCCTCCAGGAACATCGTCGAGGCGGCGCTGCGGTCGCTGCGGACGAGGCAGAACGTGGCGCTCGGGTCGCGCTCCAGGAGCGTCGTGACGATGGAGAGCACCGGAGTGATCCCACTGCCGCCGACCACTGCCGCATAGCGTCCGGGCGCCGGTTCGAGCGTGAAGCGGCCGGCCGGGGTCATCACATCGAGCTCATCGCCGACGGCGACTTCCTTCAGGGCGTAGGTCGAGAAGGCGCCGCCCTCCACGAAGCGCACCCCGACCCGCAGGGTCTCCGGTTCTGAAGGGCGCTCGGGGTGGGGCGCCGGGGCGCAGATCGAGTACGTACGCCGGATCTCGGTGCCGTCTACGAAGCGGCGGACGGCGAGGTGCTGGCCCGGTGCGTACCGGAACTCCTCGCGCAGTGCGGGCGGCACAGCGAAGGTCAGCGCCACGGAGTCGTCGGTGAGCTGCTCGACGGCCGCTACCCGGAGCTGGTGGAAGCGTGCCATCACAACTCCTTGAAGTGGTCGAACGGTTCACGGCAGGAGACGCATCGGCGCAGGGCCTTGCAGGCCGTCGACGAGAAGCGGCTGAGCAGCTCGGTGTCGGTCGAGCCGCAGTGCGGGCAGCGGACCGAGAGGGTGAGCGGTATCGGCCCGGCGCCGCTGCCGGGTCCGTCGACGCTGTGCGGGCGCGGGGGCGCGATGCCGAACTCCGCCAGCTTGCGACGGCCCTCGGCGCTGATGTCGTCCGTCGACCAGGCGGGGGAGAGCACGGTGTGCACGGAGACCTCCGCCATGCCGCGCTCGCGCAGGACCTGCTCGATGTCGGCCGTCATGGCCTCTATGGCCGGGCAGCCGGTGTACGTGGGGGTCAGCTCGACGTCGACCTTGCCGATGCCGCGGACACGGACCCCGCGCAGCACCCCGAGCTCGGCCAGCGTGATGACCGGCAGCTCCGGGTCGGGCACGGAACCCGCGAGGGCGAGGAGCTCATCCTCGAGCGCGGTGGTCACCATGACGCCCCCGGATGGCTGCGGTGCAGATGCTGCATCTCGGCGATCATCCGCCCGAAGGACTCGGTGTGCAGGCCCTGGCGCCCCGCGCCCGCCGCCCAGGCCCCTTCCTGCGGGCCGGTGGGCACGGTCAGGGTCGCCTTCTCGATGACGGCGGTCACCGAGGCCGTCCAGCTCTCACGCAGCGCCGGCCAGTCGACGCCCGGGGAGCCATCCACGCCGTCGAGGCCCTCCACGGGCTGGAACATCTCTCCGGTGAACCGCCAGAGCGCGTCGAGTCCGCGCTCCATCCGCTCATGGCTCTCCGGTGTCCCGTCGCCGAGCCGCAGCGTCCACTGCTCCGCGTGGTCCTGGTGGTAGGCGACTTCCTTGACCGCCTTCGCCGCCAGCGGGGCGAACGTGCTGTCGCCGCTCGCCAGCTGGCCGTACAACAGGGTTTGGTAGGTGGAGAAGTAGAGCTGGCGGGCGATGGTGTGGGCGAAGTCGCCGTTCGGCTGCTCGACCAGCTGGAGGTTGCGGAAGGCGCGCTCCTCGCGGAGATAGGCCAGCTCGTCCTCGTCCCCCGCCAGGGAGAGCAGGACGCGTGCCTGGCCGAGCAGGTCGAGGGCGATGTTCGCCAGGGCGACCTCTTCTTCGAGGACGGGCGCGTGGCCCGCCCACTCCCCGAGGCGGTGCGAGAGCACCAGTGCGTCATCGCCCAGGGCGAGGGCGGCGGCGGTGGCCGTCGGGGTCAGTGGCGTGGTCACAGGTGCTTCACCCCCTCCGGGATGTCGTAGAACGTCGGGTGGCGATAGGGCTTGTCGCCCGCCGGTTCGAAGAAGGAGTCCTTCTCGTCGGGCGAGGAGGCGGTGATCTGAGCGGACGGGACGACCCAGATCGAGACGCCCTCGCTTCGGCGGGTGTACAGATCGCGGGCGTTGCGCAGGGCCATCTCCGCGTCCGGTGCGTGCAGGCTGCCCGCGTGGGTGTGGGAGAGACCGCGACGGGAGCGCACGAAGACCTCCCACAGCGGCCAGTCGGTCGAGCTGCTCATGCCTTCGCCTCCCCGTGCTTGGCGGCGAACGCCGCTGCTGCCTCGCGCACCCAGGCGCCTTCCTCGTGTGCGTTCCTGCGCTGGGTGATCCGTTGTTCGTTGCAGGGGCCGTTGCCCTTGAGGACCGCCCAGAACTCCGTCCAGTCGATCGGGCCGAAGTCGTGATGCCCCCGCTCCTCGTTCCACACGAGGTCCGGGTCGGGGAGCGTCAGGCCGAGAGACTCGGCCTGGGGGACGCAGATGTCCACGAAGCGCTGGCGCAGCTCGTCGTTCGAGTGGCGCTTGATCTTCCAGGTCATCGACTGCTCGGAGTGCGACGACTCGTCGTCGGGTGGACCGAACATCATCAGGGACGGCCACCACCAGCGGTCCACCGCGTCCTGCGCCATCGCGTGCTGGGCCTCGGTGCCCCGGCTGAGGGCGAGCAGCGATTCGTACCCCTGGCGCTGGTGGAACGACTCCTCCTTGCAGACGCGGATCATCGCGCGGGCATAGGGGCCGTACGAACAGCGGCACAGGGGGACCTGGTTCGTGATCGCCGCGCCGTCCACCAGCCAGCCGATCGCGCCGACGTCGGCCCAGGTCAGCGTCGGGTAGTTGAAGATCGACGAGTACTTCTGGCGGCCCGAGTGCAGCTTGTCGAGCAGCTCGTCACGGCTGGCGCCGAGAGTCTCGGCGGCGCTGTACAGATACAGGCCGTGGCCGGCCTCGTCCTGCACCTTGGCCATCAGGATCGCCTTGCGCCGCAGGGACGGGGCGCGCGTGATCCAGTTGGCTTCGGGCTGCATGCCGATGATCTCGGAGTGGGCGTGCTGCGCTATCTGCCTGACCAGTGAGGCGCGATAGGCGTCGGGCATCCAGTCGCGCGGCTCGATGCGCTCGTCGGCCGCGACCGCGGCGTCGAAGGCCGATGTGTGCGCCGCTGTGCGTGCGGCGTCGGCCGCTGCCCGGTCCGCTTCGGACCGGGCCGTCTGATGCTCGGCTGCTGTCGCCATCGCGGTCCCCCTCGACCTTTAGCTAGCTACCGACCGATCGTTCGGTTCGTCGAGTTCAATGGTGCGGCTCAGCGCCATAAGGTGTCAACCCTGTGGATAACTTCACGGACGCTGTGCCTGGCGCGCAGGCATGAGTACCGTTCCGGTGCGAAGCGGGCGGCAGAGCGTCCTGTGACGGGCAGGCCGACGTGCGCACCACCGTGCGGGAACGGGAATCGGGGCGGAATGGACGCGAACGACAACAACGCCAACGAGTCGCCGCCCCTACCCTCCGGCGCTGTTTCCCTGCCCTCCGACGCCGTGCCCCCGCCCTCCGACGCCGTTGCCGACACCGAGACCGACACCGACACCGTCGCCGACGCCCCGCCGCCGACCACCGGCATTCCGGCCGCGCCCACGGCCCCGCCCCGCAGCGGCCTCGCCGCCCTCTCCCCGCGCCATCAGGTGGCGGGCGTGCTCGCGCTGGTGCTCATCGCCGTCACGGCCTGCGTCCACGTCGGGATGCTCTTCCTCCACGTCGCCCCCTCGAACACCGTCACCAAGCAGCACGGGCAGGCCGTCGACGACTGGATCTATCCCGAGTTCGAGCAGAACTGGAAGCTCTTCGCGCCCAACCCGATGCAGCAGAACATCGCGGTGCAGGCCCGCGCCCAGTTCCGTACGGACAGCGGGACCAACGGAACCACCGGTTGGTACGACCTCTCCGCGAGCGACGGCGCCGCCATCGACGGCAATCTGCTGCCCAGCCACACGCAGCAGAACGAACTGCGCAGGGCCTGGGACTTCTACGTCGGCGCGCACGACGCGCAGAATCGTCCCAGCGGCCTGCGCGGACAGCTCTCGGAGCGCTACATCCGCCGCATCGTGGTGATGCGCGTCGACCGTGAGGAGGCCGGGGGCCCCGGAGCCACCATCGAGCGCGTCCAGGTCCGCTCCAGGACCACGAACGTGCCGCCCCCCGAGTGGAGCGACGAGAAGGTCAGCAGCAAACCGGTGCTCCGCCAGCTGCCGTGGTGGTCCGTGACGCCCGACGACATGCCCCTGGGCAAGGCCCCGAAGCCCGAGGGGGACGCCCGGTGAACCGCTTCGGCTCCCAGCTCGGGCGCGGCATCGAGCGAGTCACCGCATCCGCACTCGGCCCCTACCAGACCGCGGTGGTCCGTATCGGATTCGCCGCCACCTGGCTGCTCTTCCTGCTGCGCGAACTCCCCCACCGCCGCGAGCTGTACGGGCCCGACAGCCCGTGGAACTGGGACATGGCCCAGCAGCTCATCGCGGAGAACGACGCCTTCACGGCCCTGATGTGGTCCGACGGACGCATCTGGTTCGAGGTCGTCTACGCGCTCGCCGTCCTGAGCAGCGCTCTGCTGATGCTCGGCTGGCGCACGCGCACGATGTCCGTGCTCTTCATGATCGGCGTGCTCTCGCTGCAGAACCGCTCCATCTTCATGGGCGACGGCGGCGACAACGTCATCCACCTCATGGCCACCTATCTGGTGTTCACGCGATGCGGACAGGTCTGGTCGCTCGACGCCCGCCGAGCGGCACGCGCGCGTAGGGCTTCGGTCCGGCTGGAGGAGACGGCGGAGCCCGTCGACAAGGTCGGGCCGGTGCTGTGGTGGGTCCTCGGGCTGGGACTCTCCGTGGTGACGTTCATGGGAGAGCTCAGCGGAGGCTGGCTGCTGGTCTTCTGGGGGCTGTGGCTGGCGCACGGCCTGTGGTGGGCCGTCGGACGGCGCGCGCCCGACGGCGAAGCGCGCAGGCTGCTCGACGTGATCGTGAAGATCGCGCACAACGCCGCACTGCTGGTGATCATGGTCGAGGCGTGTCTGATCTACGCGACGGCCGGCTGGTACAAGATCCAGGGCAGCCGCTGGCAGGACGGCACGGCCATCTACTACCCGCTGCGTCTGGACTACTTCTCCCCCTGGCCGGCGCTCTCCGACCTGCTCGCCTCGCACGGCCTCATGGTGATGCTCGTGACGTACGGGACGGTCGCCGTGCAGGTCGCCTTCCCCTTCACCCTCTTCAACAGGCGGGTCAAGAACGTCCTGCTTGCCGCCATGATCTGCGAGCACGCGGTCATCGCCGTCATCCTCGGCCTGCCGTTCTTCTCGCTCGCGATGATCGCGGCCGACGCCGTGTTCCTGCCGACGTCGTTCCTGAAGCGCGTCGGCGGGTGGGTCGCCCGCGCGCGTGGAGCGCTGTTCGCGCGATTCCCGCGCCGCCGCACGGTGCCGGGGCAGCGCACGCAGGACGCGGAACCGGCCGGGGAAGCCGCCGAGCACGCGCGCGTAGGCTTCCCCTCATGAACGGGACGTACGCGGGATGAACGGGACGCACCAGCGTGATCCGGACGATGCCGTGCGTGCCTGGCGAGGGATCGCCGACACCTCCGTGCTGCTCGACGGCTTCCACGCCGTCAAGCACGCACTGCGCTTCGGAGCACCGATCCCCTCGGCTCTGACCAGCGACAGGGCCGCCGTCCTCGCCCTCGCCGACGACCTGGCACCGGACGTGCGCGACGCCCTGGACGAGCTCCTCGTGCAAGTGCCCGACGGCACCCTGCGTGCCCTCGTGCCGCGTCTGCACCCCACCGGGGTGGCCGCCCTCGCGGTACGCCCTTCTCGGCCGGCCAACCTCGATGTGCTGGCCCGCATGCCCAGGACCGCACCGGTCGTCGTCCTCGACGACCCCCGCAATCTGGGCAACGCGGGGGCCGTGATCCGGCTCGCCGCGGGCTTCGGCGCGACGGGCGTCGTCACGACCGGCACGCTCGATCCGTGGCACCCCACGGTCGTACGCGGTGGTGCCGGACTGCACTTCGCCACGGCCGTCGAGCGGATGGACGTCCCCGAGCTGCCGCCGGGGCCGGTGTTCGCGCTCGACGCGGAGGGCGAGGACATCCGCGGCCTCAAGCTGCCCGACGATGCCGTGCTGGCCTTCGGGTCCGAGCGCAGCGGCCTTTCCGCGCAGCTGCGGGAGCGCGCCGACCACCTGGTGTCGCTGCCGATGAGGCCCCAGGTCTCCAGCTACAACCTGGCGACCAGTGTCGGGATGACGCTCTTCCACTGGTCGGCGGGCAGGCCTCCGGGCGCGGAGGCCTGAACCCGCCGCCTGACGTCAGGCGTCCCTGCGCACCTCCACCACGCGGAAGCGGTTGGCCACGAACGCGCCGTCGCACAGTGCGGCGTTCGCAGCAGGGTTGCCGCCCGAGCCGTGGAAGTCCGAGAACGCGGCCGTCTGGTTCACATAGACGCCGCCCGTGAGGTTCAAGGAGAGCTGGGCGCACTCCTCCAGGCAGGTCTCCTCCACGGCGCCCGAGACCTCGTCCGACGTCGTGTACGCGCCGACCGTCATCGCGCCCTTGTCGCGCACCGTGCGGCGCAGCAACTCCACGGCGTCCGCCGACGAGTCGACCGCGACGGCGAAGGAGACGGGACCGAAGCACTCGTTCAGATAGACCGCCTCGGCGTCCGGCTTCGCGCCGTCCAGCTTGACGATCACCGGGGTGCGGACCACGGCGCCGGGGAACTCCGGGTTGCTGATCTCCCGTGAGGGGAGAGCCACTTCGCCGAGTCCGGTGGCGGCCTCCAGGCGGGACTTCACGTCCGGGTTCACCAGGGCGCCCAGGATGCCGTTCGCCCGGGCGTCGTCGCCGAGCAGGCCGTTCACCGATGCGGCGAGGTCGGTGACCACCTCGTCGTACGACTTGGCTCCGGCGTCCGTCGTGATGCCGTCACGGGGGATCAGGAGGTTCTGCGGGGTCGTGCACATCTGGCCGCTGTACAGCGACAGGGAGAAGGCCAGGTTGGCCAGCATTCCCTTGTAGTTGTCCGTCGAGTCGACGACGACCGTGTTCACGCCGGCCTTTTCCGTGTAGACCTGCGCCTGGCGGGCGTTGGCCTCCAGCCAGTCGCCGAAGGCAGTCGAGCCCGTGTAGTCGATGATCTTGACCTCGGGGCGGACGGCGAGAGTCTTGGCGATGCCCTCGTCCGGCCGCTCGGCGGCCAGACACACCAGGTTCGGGTCGAATCCCGCGTCGCTGAGGACCTCGCGCGCGATGCGCACCGTCAGCGCGAGCGGCAGCACCGCGCGCGGGTGGGGCTTGACCAGGACGGGGTTGCCGGTGGCCAGGGAGGCGAAGAGGCCCGGATAGCCGTTCCACGTCGGGAAGGTGTTGCAGCCGATCAGGAGCGCGATGCCGCGCGCCACGGGCGTGAAGCGCTTGTTCAGACCGATCGGGTCGCGCTTGCCCTGCGGCTTGGACCACTCGGCGGCGTCAGGGGTACGCGCCTGCTCGACGTACGCATACGCCACCGCTTCGAGGCCCCGGTCCTGGGCGTGCGGTCCGCCCGCCTGGAAAGCCATCATGAAGGCCTGGCCGCTGGTGTGCATGACCGCGTGCGCCATCTCGTGCGTGCGCGCGCTGATGCGCTGCAGGATCTCCAGACAGACCATCGCGCGCACTTCCGCGCCCGCGTCGCGCCAGGCCCGCATTCCGGCGCGCATCGCGGGCAGCAGCGTGTCGATGTCCGGGTGGGGGTACGTGATGCCCAGCTCAGGGCCGTACGGCGAGACTTCCGCGCCTGTCCAGTCGTCCGTGCCCGGCTGGTCGAGGTCGAAGCGGCTTCCCTGGAGGGCGTCGAAGGCGGCTTTGCCCTCGGGCAGGCTCAGACTGCCGTTCTCTCCATAGGCCTTGGGGTGCTCGGGGTGCGGCGACCAGTACGCGCGTGTGCGGATCGTCTCCAGCGCCTGGTCGAGTGTGGGCCGGTGTGTGGCGATCAGCTGGTGCGCGGTGAGTTCGGCGGCCATATCGGACCAACTCCTCGTCGAGCCGGCTCTTCGTCGAGCCGGCGAGCTGGGCAGGGCAGTGGGCAGGAACAGACGGACAGAGCTAGAGTAACCGAACGATCGGTCGGGACAAGGGGGTCCGCCGAACCTGTGGACAACTTCTCGCCGGACACCCCGCGCCTTCCGGCGGACATCTCGTGCGGGAGGATCGCGAGCATGACAGCACTCGAGCTCAGCAGCCCCGTTGCCGTGGTCGGCACCGGCACCATGGGGCAGGGCATCGCCCAGGTCGCCCTGCTGGCGGGCCACCCCGTGCGGCTGTACGACGCCGTGGAGGGGCAGGCGAAGAACGCGGCCGCCGCGATCGGCGCCCGCCTTGACCGGCTCGTCGAGAAGGGCAGGCTCACGGCCGACGACCGGTCCGCCGCGGGAGCCGGGCTCACGCCGGTCGACAGCCTCGCCGAGCTGGCAGGGTGCGGACTCGTCATCGAGGCGATCCTGGAACAACTGCCCGTCAAACAGCGCCTCTTCGAAGAGCTGGAAGGGATCGTCGGCGAGGACTGCCTTCTCGCCACCAACACGTCCTCCCTCTCCGTCACCGCCATCGCGGGCACGCTCGGGAAGCCCGGCCGGTTCGTCGGCCTGCACTTCTTCAACCCCGCTCCGCTCCTCCCTCTCGTCGAGGTCGTCAGCGGCTTCGCGACCGACGAATCGGCCGCCACGCGCGCGTACGAGACGGCGCGGGCCTGGGGCAAGACGCCGGTGCGCAGCGCGGACACCCCCGGCTTCATCGTCAACCGGATAGCCCGACCCTTCTACGCCGAGGCGCTGCGCCTCCACGAGGAGCGGGCCGCCGACCCGGCCACCATCGACGCCGTCCTGCGCGAATCCGGCGGCTTCAAGATGGGCCCCTTCGAGCTGACCGACCTCATCGGCCAGGACGTGAACGAGGCCGTCACCCGCTCCGTGTGGGAGTCCTTCTTCCAGGACCCCAAGTTCACGCCGTCACTGGCCCAGCGCCGCCTCGTCGAATCACGCCGCCTCGGCCGCAAGTCCGGGCAGGGCTGGTACGCCTACGGGGAGGACGCATCGCGCCCCGAGCCCCACACGGCGGAGCCCGCACCGGCCCCCGCGTCTGTCGCGGTGCACGGGGAGCTGTTCCAGGCTGACGCCCTCGTCGGGCTGATCCGTGACGCCGGGATCGACGTCGCGCACAAGGAGCCCATCGACCCCGACTACGCGGGCTGGATCGAACTGCCCAGCGGCGTGCGGCTGTTCCTGGCCGACGGTGCCGCCGCGCAGGACGCCGACACTTCGGTGATCCACTTCGATCTCGCGCTCGACTACCGCTCCGCGACCAGGATCGCCCTGGCGCCCGCCGTCACGGTGGGCGAGGACCAGCTCCAGGAAGCCGTGGGCCTCTTCCAGGCGCTCGGCAAGCAGGTCAGCGTCATCGCCGATGTGCCGGGGATGATCGTGGCCCGTACCGTCGCCATGCTCGTCGACTTCGCCCGGGACGCCGTCGCGCGCGGTGTCGCAGGCCAGGAGGACATCGACACGGCGATGCGCCTGGGCGTCAACTACCCGCGCGGACCGATCGCGTGGGGCGAGGAGCTCGGCGCGCACTGGGCCATTGACACCCTGGACCGCCTGCACCTGGAGTACCCCACCGGCCGCTACGCGCCCTCTCAGGGGCTGCGCCGCGCGGCAGCGCGAGAGGACCTCACCGCATGACCACCACCAGGCGCGACACGTACACCCCGGAGACCCTCCTGACGGTGGCGGTCCGGGTCTTCAACGATCGCGGTTACGACGGCACCTCCATGGAGCACCTCTCCAAGGCGGCCGGTATCTCCAAGTCTTCGATCTACCACCACGTGACGGGCAAGGAGGAGCTGCTGCGCCGCGCGGTGAGCCGCGCGCTCGACGGGCTCTTCGGGATCCTCGCCGAGGAGCACGCGCGCGTGGGCACCGCCGTGCAGCGCCTCGAGCACGTCACGCGGCGCACCGTCGAGGTGCTGATCGCCGAACTGCCCTACGTGACGCTGCTGCTGCGCGTGCGCGGCAACACGGACACCGAGCGGTGGGCCATGGAGCGGCGCAGGGAGTTCGACCAGCAGGTGGCCGATCTGCTCAAGGAGGCCGTCGCCGACGGCGATCTGCGCTCGGACGTCGAACTGCGCCTGGCCACCCGGCTGCTCTTCGGCATGATCAACTCCATCGTGGAGTGGTACCGGCCGGACGCCCGCGGTGCCTCGTCGGGCGAGCAGGTGGCCGACGCCGTCGTCCAGATGGCCTTCGCCGGACTGCGCAGCGGGAGCTGACGGGTCAGCTCTCCGGATCGAGGTCGTCCTCCTCGAAGACCAGCAACGTACGCGTGCTGAGCACTTCGGGGATGGACTGCAGCCGGGTGAGGACCAGCTCGCGCAGCGCGCGGTTGTCCGGCGTGTGCACCAGGAGCAGCACGTCGAAGTCACCGCTGACCAGTGCGATGTGAGAGGCGCCGGGCAGTGTGCGCAAGTGCTCACGCACCGTGCGCCAGGTGTTCTGGACGATCTTGAGCGTGATGTATGCGGAGGCGCCCTGACCTGCGCGTTCATGGTTTATCCGGGCGCCGAAGCCGCGTATCACACCGTCGTCTATGAGCCGGTTGATGCGCGCGTACGCGTTGGCCCGTGACACATGGACGCGCTCGGCCACGGCCCGTATCGACGCGCGCCCGTCCGAGTGCAGGATGTGCAGGATGTCGCGGTCGATCGAGTCCAGCGGGCGGGGCAGGGCCTCCTGGCGGTTGCCGGACCGGCTTTCCGGACGATCACCGGGCCGGCCCTCCGGACGATCGCCGTCCCGCCCGTCGGCCATTCGTTCAGATGCCATGTCCCCCCGCCTCCCTACCATGGACGTACTGCATCCATCCCAGGCTGTGGAGAACCGTTTGTCCACAGCCTGGAGGTGCCTGTAGCCAAAATGTGCCGACGACCGAACAATCGGTAGGTGAGGCGCCTCACACGGTCGCGCCTCATTGCCGCTCCCCCGAGGAGATCGCTTCCACATGGAGGTGCCGACATGACGGTCATGGAGCAGCGGGGCGTCTACCGGCCCACCCCGCCACCCGCATGGCAGCTCAGGACGGATCCCGCGCCGCTGCTGCCCGACGCGCAGCCGTACCGCGTCCTGGGCACGGAAGCCGCGGGCAAGGCCGACGAGGAGCTCCTGGGCCGCCTGTACGCACAGCTGGTGCGCGGCCGGCGGTACAACACGCAGGCGACGGCCCTCACCAAGCAGGGCAGGCTGGCCGTCTACCCCTCCAGCACCGGTCAGGAGGCGTGCGAGGTGGCCGCCGCGCTCGTCCTGGAGGAGCGGGACTGGCTCTTCCCCAGCTACCGGGACACGCTCGCCGCGGTGGCCCGCGGCCTCGACCCCGTCCAGGCGCTGACCCTGCTGCGCGGCGACTGGCACACCGGGTACGACCCGCGCGAGCACCGCATAGCGCCCTTGTGCACCCCTCTGGCGACCCAGCTCCCGCACGCCGTGGGGCTCGCGCACGCCGCCCGCCTGAAGGGAGACGACGTGGTGGCGCTCGCCATGGTCGGCGACGGCGGCACCAGTGAGGGCGACTTCCACGAGGCGCTGAACTTCGCGGCCGTCTGGCAGGCGCCCGTCGTCTTCCTGGTGCAGAACAACGGCTTCGCGATCTCCGTGCCGCTCGACAAGCAGACGGCCGCCCCGTCCCTGGCCCACAAGGCCGTCGGGTACGGAATGCCGGGACGTCTGGTGGACGGCAACGACGCCGCGGCGGTGCACGAGGTGCTGAGCGAAGCGGTGTCCCGCGCACGTGAGGGCGGCGGCCCCACGCTCGTCGAAGCGGTGACGTACCGCATGGAGGCCCACACGAACGCCGATGACGCCACGCGCTACCGCGGGGACGCCGAGGTCGAGGCCTGGCGCGACCACGACCCGATCCTGCTCCTGGAGCGGGAGCTGACCGAGCGCGGTCTCCTCGACGAGGAGCGGACGCGGGCAGCCCGCGACGACGCCGAGGCCATGGCGGCCGACCTGCGCGAACGCATGAACCAGGACGCCGAGCTCGACCCCATGGACCTCTTCGGCCATGTGTACGCCGAGCAGACCACCCAGCTGCGCGAGCAGGCGGCCCAGTTGCGGGCCGAGCTCGAAGCAGCGGACGAGAACGACGCGGACGGCGAGGAGAGCACGCGATGAGCACGGTCGCGGCGGAACGGGCCGCCAAGAAGGCGGCCAAACCCGCCACCATGGCGCAGGCGCTCGGGCGCGCGCTGCGTGACTCCCTGGCTGAGGACCCGTCCGTGCACGTCCTCGGAGAGGACGTCGGGGCGCTCGGCGGGGTCTTCCGGGTCACCGACGGGCTCACCAAGGAGTTCGGCGAGGACCGCTGTACGGACACGCCCCTCGCCGAGGCGGGCATCCTGGGGACGGCCGTCGGCATGGCGATGTACGGGCTGCGTCCCGTCGTCGAGATGCAGTTCGACGCGTTCGCCTACCCCGCCTTCGAGCAGCTGATCTCCCACGTGGCGAAGATGCGCAACCGCACGCGGGGCGCGATGCCGCTGCCCATCACGGTGCGCGTGCCCTACGGCGGCGGCATCGGCGGCGTCGAGCACCACAGCGACTCCTCCGAGGCGTACTACATGGCGACTCCGGGGCTCCATGTCGTCACGCCCGCCACGGTCGCCGACGCCTACGGCCTGCTGCGGGCCTCCATCGCCTCCGACGACCCGGTCGTCTTCCTGGAGCCGAAGCGCCTCTACTGGTCCAAGGCCGACTGGAACCCGGAAGCGCCGCAGGCCGTTGAACCCATAGGCAAGGCAGTGGTGCGGCGCACCGGGCGCAGCGCCACCCTCCTCACGTACGGGCCGTCCGTGCCCGTCTGCATGGAGGCAGCCGAGGCGGCGGTCGCCGAGGGGTGGGACCTCGAAGTCGTCGACCTGCGCTCCCTGGTGCCCTTCGACGACGAGACGGTGGCCGCCTCCGTACGGCGGACCGGGCGCGCGGTCGTCGTGCACGAGTCGAACGGATTCGGCGGCCCCGGCGGGGAGATCGCGGCCCGCGTCACCGAGCGGTGCTTCCACCACCTGGAGGCGCCGGTCCTGCGCGTCGCCGGGTTCGACATCCCGTATCCGCCGCCGATGCTCGAGCGGCACCATCTGCCGGGCGTGGACCGGATCCTGGACGCGGTCGCGCGGTTGCAGTGGGAGGCGGACAGCTGATGGCACAGGTGCTTGAGTTCAAGCTGCCCGATCTCGGTGAGGGGCTCACGGAGGCGGAGATCACCCGCTGGCTCGTGCAGGTCGGCGATGTCGTCGCCGTGGACCAGCCCGTCGTCGAGGTGGAGACGGCCAAGGCGATGGTCGAGGTGCCCTGCCCGTACGGAGGCGTGGTGACGGCCCGCTTCGGTGAAGAGGGTCAGGAACTGCCGGTGGGAGCAGCGCTGCTGACGGTTGCCGTCGGCGCTTCGGCCGGCCACTCGGACGCGGCTCCGGAAGAGCCGGCGGAGCGGGCCCTGCAGGCGGCTGCCGCCGAGGAGTCCTCCGGCAACGTCCTGGTCGGGTACGGCACGGCTGCGGCGCCCGCGCGGCGCAGGAGGGTGCGGTCGGCGGGGCCTGCCACACAGGTCGCCCCGAAGCCTGCGCCCAAGCCTGCATCGCAGCCCGGCGGGCAGCCCGTTGCGCAGCCCGCCTCGCAGCCCGTTGCGCAGGAGAAGCCCTCACAGCCGCGGAGTCCCGCCGGGCTGTCCGAGGCCGCTGGTCGGGGCACACTCGCTGGTCGGGGCACTCTCCCGCCCGTGGACGGCCCGATACCGGTGATCTCGCCCCTCGTACGGAAGCTGGCCCGGGAGAACGGCGTGGAGCTCCGGGAGCTGGCGGGCTCGGGCCCGGACGGGCTGATCATGCGGGTCGACGTGGAGCGGGTCATCGCGGCGGAACTGACGTCCGTGAACGGCGGCGCGGCGGCTGCGCGGACGCCTGCGCCCGCACCGGTGGCATCCGTGAGCGAGGAGGCGCGCGACACCTCGGCGGGGGCGGAGGTCCGCCATCCGCTGACCGGCATCAGGGGCCTCGTCGCGGACAAGATGTCCCGCAGCAGGCGTGAGATACCGGAGGCCACCTGTTGGGTCGACGCCGACGCGACCGAACTGCTCGCGGCGCGCACCGCGATGAATTCCGCCGTGAAGGCGGGCGGCGGCGGGCAGAAGATCTCGCTGCTCGCGCTGTTCGCCCGTATCAGTGTGGCCGCCCTGGCCCGCTATCCGATGCTCAACTCCACCGTGGACATGGAAGCGCGCGAGGTGGTGCAGCTCGCCGACGTGCACCTCGGCTTCGCCGCGCAGACCGACCGCGGTCTGGTCGTCCCCGTGGTCCGCGCCGCGAACACACGGACCACCGACGAGGTCAACACCGAGCTGATCCGGCTCACGGAGGCGGCGCGGGACGGGAAGCTGACGCCGGCGCAACTGACGGGCGGCACGTTCACGCTGAACAACTACGGGGTGTTCGGGGTCGACGGCTCCACGCCGATCATCAACCACCCCGAGGCGGCCATGCTCGGCGTGGGCCGGATCGTGCCCAAGCCGTGGGTGCACCAGGGGGAGTTGGCGGTGCGGCACGTCGTGCAGCTCTCGCTCACCTTCGACCACCGGGTGTGCGACGGCGGCACGGCGGGCGGGTTCCTGCGGTTCGTGGCGGACTGCGTGGAGCAGCCCGCGGTGCTGCTGCGGGCGGTGTGAGGAGGGCCGGGGCTGTGGCGTGGGGGTGAGCAGAGGCGCTGCGGGATGAGGGCCGGGGCTCGGTGTGGGGAGGCGCGGGGCGCGATGTGGGGCAGCGGTGCGTCGTGGCGCGGGGTGCGGTGTGGGGAGGTGTGGGGCAGCGGTGCGAGTCACGGCACGGTGATGTGAGTCGCCGTACAGAGGGGTGGCATTGATCCTTCGTGCGCCCATACTCGGGGGATGACCGCGCAGAGGGCTCCGGGTGGCGCCGTATCCGCCGCCTCGAACGCCGCTCCCATCGATGCCTCGAACGCCGCTCCCACCGTCGCCTCGAACGATGCCGCGCCCGACGATCGGTACGAAGCTCCGTACGACGCCGTCGTGCTCGCGGGAGGCGGCGCCAGACGGCTCGGCGGTGCGGACAAGCCCGGCGTGCGGGTGGGTGGCCGGGCGCTGCTCGACCGAGTGCTCGGCGCCTGTTCCGCGGCGGGGACCACGGTGGTCGTCGCAGGGCCCCGCCCGACCGCGCGCCCCGTCGTGTGGGCGAGGGAGGAACCCGCCGGGGCGGGGCCGCTCGCCGCGCTCGACGCGGGGCTGCGGCGCACGGGGGCGGCGCAGGTGGCGGTGCTCTCCGCCGATCTGCCGTTCCTGGAGGAGCGGACGGTCCGGAGTCTGCTCGCCGCGCTGCGCGAGAGTGGCGCGGACGGTGCGGTGCTCACAGACCCAGGCGGTCGGGACCAGCCGCTGGTCGCTGCCTACCGCAGTGCCTCGCTGAAGCGTGAGATGGCGCTGCTCGCCGCCGAGCACGACGGCCTGACGGGGCTTCCGCTGCGATCGCTCACCGCGAGGCTCGAACTCACCAGGGTCGCCGACCCTCTCGCGTCCTTCGACTGCGACACCTGGGACGACATCGCCGCCGCGCGGGCGCGGATCAGGGAGCATGGGCACGTGTTGGATGAATGGATTTCCGCAGTCAAGGACGAACTGGGCATCGAGCTCGACGTCGACACCGGCCTTCTGCTCGACCTCGCCCGCGACGCCGCACACGGCGTGGCCAGGCCTGCGGCTCCGCTGACCACCTTCCTGGTGGGGTACGCGGCGGCGCGGGCCGCGGAGGGCGGCGGGCCCGAGGCGGTGGCCGAAGCCACCCGCAAGGCGGCGGCGCTGGCCACGCGGTGGGCGGAGGAGGGCGGCTCCGACGCGGGGCCCGGCGGGACTGCCGTGCCCGGCGAGAAGCCGGATGCCGCGCCCGACGTGACGCCACCGGGTGCCGTGCCTGACGTGGCCCCGCAGGCTGCTCTCCCCGATCCGGGGCAGGAAGCGCGGGACGACATGCGGCCGGACGCCGGATGAGTGGGAGGCCCGCGCCGGACGCCGAGCTCGACGAGGCTCTCGCTTTGGTGAACGACGACCATGACCGCAGGACCGGCAGGCGGGCCGGCGGTGCGTCCGTCGGTGACGGCGAGCCTCGGTGCGCGTCGGCTGCCCAGGGTGACTCGGGTGACTCGGGTGACTCAAGTGACCCGGCGCACGAAGCCCAGCCCCAACCTCCGTCCGGGGCTGGGGCACCCGCCCCGGCCGAGCCCACCGCGCCCACCGCACCCGCCTCGAGTGACCCCACCGGTCACACCACCCCATGGCCCGCCGCCCGCATCGCCGCCGGGCGTGCCCCCGGGAGCAATCCCGCCACGCACACCGCCGTCCCTCTGGGGCAAGCGCTGGGTCTCGTCCTTGCCGCGCCCCTCGTCGCCCTCACCGATCTGCCCTCCTTCGACACCTCCGCGATGGACGGCTGGGTCGTCGCCGGGCCAGGTCCCTGGGATGTCCGGGCCGAGGGGATTCTTGCCGGGCACGGGCGGCCGGACCCGCTCTCCGACGGCGAGGCCATGCGGATCGCGACCGGGGCGCGGATTCCGCAGGAGGCCACCGCCGTCATCCGCAGCGAGCACGGACTCATCGACGACAAGGGACGGCTGCATCCCCGGCGTGACGTCACGCACGGGCAGGACATCCGGCCGCGCGGTCAGGAGTGCCGTTCCGGCGATCAGCTCCTGCCGTCCGGCACCCAGGTGACCCCGGCGGTGCTCGGCCTCGCGGCAGCCGCCGGGTATGACGAGCTGTCCGTTGTCCCCCGCCCCAGGGCCGAAGTGCTGATCCTGGGCGACGAGTTGCTGACCGACGGGCTCCCCCACGAGGGCCTCATCCGCGACGCGCTCGGGCCGATGCTGCCGCCCTGGCTGCGCTCGCTCGGCGCGGAAGTCATCGCTGTGCGCAGGCTCGGTGACGACGCTGAGGCGCTCCATCAGGCGATCACCACCTCGACCGCCGATCTCGTCGTCACCACCGGCGGCACCGCCTCCGGCCCGGTCGACCACGTCCACCCCATCCTGCGCCGCATCGGTGCCGAACTCCTCGTGGACGGCGTCGCCGTGCGCCCCGGGCACCCCATGCTGCTGGCCCGCATCCGCTCCGACCAGCACCTTGTCGGCCTGCCCGGCAATCCGCTCGCGGCGGTATCCGGCCTGCTGACCCTGGCCGAGCCCTTGCTGCGTATGCTCTCGGGGCGCCTCGCGCCGTCGCCGTACACCGCTGTGCTGCGCGAGGACGTGCACGGGCACCCGCACGACACGCGGCTCGTCCCCGTCACCCTCCGCGCCGATCATGCCGTGCCGCTGCATTACAACGGCCCGGCCATGCTGCGCGGGATCGCGGTGGCCGACGGGCTCGCGGTCGTTCCGCCGGGTGGCGGGCGACAGGGCCAGGAGCTGGAGGTCCTCGACCTGCCGTGGGCATGGGCCTTGCCGGAAGCAGCAGCGACAGGAGCGGACACGGACACGGGTATGGGCATGGGCGCGAGCACGGGCGTGGACCCAGGTGCGGACACGGGCGCGGGCACGGCCGGGGAGTGTTTCACGTGAAACTTCCCGGACACGACGCCATCGCCCGCCATCCCGACGAACATCTGGTGACCCACCGGATCAAGCTGCCCCGTCGGGTCGTCGAGCGGCCCCTGCTGCAGGTCGGTAAGCGGCTCCTCATGGCGCTCGCGGTGCTCGCCCTGACGACTTTCATCGTCTACATCGACCGCAGCGGCTACCACGACAACTCGGACGACCGGCTCGACTTCCTCGACGCCGCCTACTACTCCACCGTCACGCTCTCCACCACCGGTTACGGCGACATCGTCCCGTACAGCGACAGCGCGCGGCTCTGCAACATTCTCCTGATCACGCCGCTGCGCGTGCTCTTCCTGATCATCCTGGTCGGCACCACACTCGAAGTGCTCACGGAACGTACGCGCGAGGAATGGCGTCTGAACCGCTGGAGGTCCAACTTGCGTGAACACACCGTCGTCGTCGGCTTCGGTACCAAGGGTCGCTCCGCGATCCAGACCGTGTGCGCGACCGGTCTGAAGCCCGAGCAGATCGTGGTGGTCGACCCGAGCGCGAAGGTGGTGGATGCCGCCACCGCGGAGGGTTACGCGGGCGTCATCGGCGACGCGACGCGCAGCGATGTACTGCTCCGTGCCGAGGTGCAGCGCGCCCGGCAGATCATCATCGCGACCCAGCGCGACGACACCGCGGTCCTGGTCACGCTGACCGCCCGGCAGATGAACCGCGGGGCGAAGATCGTGGCCGCGGTGCGCGAGGAGGAGAACGCGCCGCTGCTTCGTCAGTCCGGCGCCGACGCGGTGATCACCAGCGCCAGCGCGGCGGGACGCCTGCTCGGCCTCTCCGTGCTCAGCCCCAGCGCGGGCATGGTCATGGAGGACCTGATCCAGCAGGGCAGCGGGCTCGATCTCGTGGAGCGGCCGGTCATAAAGGCCGAGGTGGGGATGGGCGTCCGCGAGACGGACGACCTCGTTGTGAGCGTCGTGCGCGGGCATCGGGTGCTCGGATACGACGATCCTGCCGTCGGAAAGCTGCAGTTGATGGACCGTCTGATCACCATCGTCCGGGCCACCCCGACGTCGCCCATGGCCCCCGACGCCCGCTCGAACCCGCCACGCGGCGGCCTGCGGACGTAGTCGGGTCGGCTGGAATCTGCAGAGAGTAGCCTCGCCCGCATGCATGCGATCACGATCCCCGAAGCCGGTGGACCCGAAGCGCTCGTATGGGCCGAGGTCCCCGATCCCGTACCCGGTGAGGGTGAGGTGCTGGTCGATGTCGTGGCCAGCGCCGTGAACCGCGCCGACCTGCTTCAGCGCCAGGGCTTCTACAACCCCCCGCCCGGCTCGTCCCCCTATCCGGGCCTGGAGTGCGCGGGCCGCGTCACCGACATCGGCCCCGGCGTCTCCGGCTGGCAGATCGGTGACGAGGTGTGCGCGCTGCTCGCCGGCGGCGGGTACGCCGAGCAGGTCGTCGTCCCCGCCGGTCAGCTGCTGCCCGTGCCCGACGGCGTCGACCTCGTCACGGCGGCGGCGCTGCCCGAGGTGACGTCGACGGTCTGGTCCAACGTCTTCATGATTTCCCACCTCCGCCCCGGCGAGACGTTCCTCGTGCACGGCGGCTCCAGCGGCATCGGCACCATGGCGATCCAGCTGGCGAAGGCCGTCGGCGCGACGGTGGCGGTCACGGCGGGCAGCAAGGTGAAGCTCGACTTCTGCCGTGAGCTGGGCGCGGACATCCTCATCAACTACCGCGAGCAGGACTTCGTCGAGGAGATCAAGAGCGCCACGGACGGGGCGGGCGCGGACGTCATCCTCGACAACATGGGCGCCAAGTACCTGGACCGGAACGTGCAGTCCCTCGCGACCAGCGGCCGTCTCGCGATCATCGGCATGCAGGGCGGCGTCAAGGGCGAACTGAACATCGCCACGCTCCTGAACAAGCGCGCCGCAGTCACCGCGACCTCGCTGCGCGGCCGGCCCGCCGAGGAGAAGGCGACGATCGTCGCGGCGGTGCGCGAGCATGTGTGGCCGCTTCTTGGCGCGGGCCACGTACGCCCGATCGTCGACCGGACGGTGCCGATGAGTGACGCGGCGGCCGCCCATCGCGTACTGGAGGAGAGCTCGCACATCGGGAAGGTGCTGCTCGTCCGCTGACGCGGGGCCACGGCCTAAAGCCCTGCCGCTGCCGGGATACCGAGACGGTCAAGATGCCGGAGTTGTGTCGCTATGTGACGCTTGATGCAGCTCCAGTGATCTTTCTTGATCTTGGCGACCCGGTAGCGGGAGGGGGCCAGTGCGATGTCTGCGGTGAGTGCGGTGACTCCATGGCTTCGCCCCTTGTTGATCCTGACGGTGCTCCTCGCCGTCACACCCGCCTCGCCCGTATCCGTCGTATCTCTCGCATCCCTCACGCCCCTGTCGTACGCCGCTGATCCCACCCCCGGCGGGACCCGTGCGGGAAGCGCTCCCGGTGAGGGCCGGGCCCGGCCGGGGCGTGCGGATCCGGTACCGCCGCCACCCCCGGCTCCGTCGGTGTCCGTACCGCTCAGCAAGCCGCCGCCCTCCGTCGATCAGGCGGACAAGGATGCGGACGAGGCTGACGAGGCGGACGGGCGGACCACCGCCTCCGACGCCACCCGCAGAACCGCCGCCGAACCCGCCTTCCCCGGCCTGCGCGTCCTGCCGCTCGGCAGTGGACTCGTCCTGATCGGCCTCGGTCTCGGCTTCCTCGCCGTGCGACTGCGCCGCGGCTGAACACGACCGGCCCCCGCGTACACGGTGGATCAGCGGCAAATGGGGGCACCACCGATGTGTGATGTACGTGTGCGAGAGAATGGCGGCATGGAGATGCCGAGGAACGAACGGTCGCCCGAGAGCCCCCAGGTCCTGGTTGTCGGACAGGACGGAATGGCGCTCGGCGGAGGCGGAGACGACGAATCCCGCGAGGTCCCGGTGACGGACATGGTCGAGCAACCGGCGAAGGTCATGCGCATCGGCAGCATGATCAAGCAGCTGCTCGAGGAGGTGCGGGCGGCACCTCTCGACGAGGCGAGCCGAGTGCGGCTCAAGGAGATCCACGCCAGTTCGGTCAAGGAGCTGGAGGACGGCCTCGCCCCCGAGCTCGTCGAGGAACTGGAACGTCTCTCCCTGCCCTTCACCGACGAAGGAGTGCCCAGCGACGCCGAGCTGCGCATCGCGCAGGCCCAGCTCGTGGGCTGGCTCGAAGGGCTCTTCCACGGGATCCAGACGGCTCTCTTCGCGCAGCAGATGGCGGCGCGGGCGCAGCTCGAATCGATGCGGCGCGCGTTGCCGCCCGGTGCGGGCGGCGGCGAGGAGGAAGAGGACGGCGGCGGCATCGCGGGACGGTCCGGGGGACCGTACCTGTAGGCGATAGCCGGATACGACTGAATACGACGATGCGAAGGGCCCGGTCACGAGGTGACCGGG